>JAJRUS010000049.1 GCA_024277675.1 bacterium
AACGTTTCAAGCTCTTTGCGCTCCTGCTCGGTAAGCGTTACTCGATATCTCGGCAACATGGCGGCCTCCTTGTTTGAGTTGCCGCCAATATATCATATATTACTTAAATACGAAACTTAAAATGTTACATGATACTAGGTATAATTGTTAGACTTGCCGAGAAGGAACCCGGCCTTGGACGTACCGCATTGATGAAGTATTTATATTTTCTTAAAGAGATTTATAAAGTTCCGATAGATTATTGTTTTCAGTTATATACCTATGGCCCTTTTGATGCCGATGTGTTGGATGATCTTGGTTACGCTGAAAGCTTGGGAGCAGTTAAAAGTGATTTATGCTCTTATCAAATAGGGTATGGATACAAAATATCTAAAGGACCAAAAGCGGATGAAATAACACAAGAAGCTTCCGAATTCCTGACAAGATATGAAAGTGAAATTGATAAGGTAGTAAATGAATTCCGTGGCGCTACTGCTTCCGACCTTGAATTGATAGCCACAATAATTTATGTAGACCGTGAGTTTCACCAGAAAAAAAAGCATGCAGTAATTCAAGATATCGTCAATAGAACTCACGACATAAAACCTCGCTACAGCGAAAGTGAGATTGAGGGTAAAGTCAATGATCAACGAGACAAGCTCTCGTCTATAGAAAAAGTTGGCTAGTTAAGGTCTATGGCCCTCAGATTTTGAGGAAGGCTGGTCTTGTCGGGGTGTTGCTCTATAATAATACTTCATGGCAATAGATTTATTCATGATGGGAACAGCGGGCGTTTTGATCGGCTTTGCTGGCGATGACTACCACAAAGTTGCAGTGCCGCCAGATGACTCTCACAATTTTAAAGCCGGCCTTATAGAATAACCCCACCAGGTCTTCTTCATTAATAGCCTTAAACATATGGGGGTCGTCGATTTTCAGTTTTTCTATATCGGCTGCCGGCACTCCATTTTCCCGCATACACTTGACCCAGTCATCAACCAGTATCTGATCCATGAATTCCGAGCCGGTGAGCATCGGATCGGCCAACACTATACTGCCGGTAGGGGCTAATATGTTATAGCAGCCCTTTAAGAACTCGAGTCTTTTGTCCGGGTGGATATCATGCAGCAGCAGGGAGCAGGTGATAACCTTGCAGCAGCAACCAATCTGTGATTTTAGCGACCCGATTTCCCTTATATCGTTATTGAAAATTTTGAGTCTTTTCTGGCGGCAGTAATCATCCAGCCGGGCGGAGACCGCTTTACATACATGCTGGCTTATTTCCAGCCCCAATACGGTAGTATCGGGCGAGGCCGAAAGCAAACACTCGGCCAAATGCCCGTCTCCCAGTCCCATTTCCAGCACTGTGCGGCAGTTGCAATGCCGTGATTCAGAGATATAGATAGTGGTCTTAACCACTGTATCAATTAATTCCTCATACCAGGGCACAATCTTCCTGATTCGGGCGGGATAAATCAGAGGATATTCAGGCGCTAAGTGATCCATTTTTCACCATATTATTCATAAATAATCCAAAATATTGAGGAAGCCCTTTTTGGCCGGTGCGGCCTGCTTCGATCAAAGGGGGGGCGAAGCCCCTTTATTAATGGGGACTGTGTCCCCTCCCCCAAGGTTTTGGGCCTTTTATATATAGAGCGAACTACCAGTCGGAAAAGTCCCTTGATTCGTAAATATCGTAAAGGGCGGCCGGGGGATAGTCCTTGTTATCCTTTACCACCTTAAGCTCGATCATCTCCCAATGTTCCTCGTCCATAACCTTATAGGCCGAAGCTGATTTCATCAAATGCTGGCAAGCCTTGCTTCGGCCGCCCCAGGTTATAATATGGTACGGGCATTGGGTCAGCTTCCACAGTATAAAATCAAAACCGGTGGGGTTGTCGCCGACATGAAGGCATAACTCATTGGATTTCAGCGGATTAAACATCATGTGTCCATGTACGGTACCGGCGATAACCAGCCCGCGGCGCTCTACATCCATAGTAATCTTAAACACCTGATCCGGGTCGGCGAATGATCCCCGGTTCTCGCGGTAGAAGCTGGGGTGTTCATGTCCTACATCGCCGATAAATTCGTGGAAATGCTCATTGAAGGTTTCTTTATACCCCTTAGCGGCTCTTACGTTTTTGGTTTTATGGGTTTCTACTATATGATTCAGGCGTTCAGGGTCGGCGCAGATTACCCCCTGATAATCGTGGTAAGTGTCCTCAAGCTCGGTTACCCGGAAGGCATCCTCGGTCATTATGAACATCTCATCTAAAGCGGGTTTATTCACATATAATGTATCGGCCATCTTTACTCTCGTTGGTTATCTGGTTAAGCCGCCCGCCGGCGATGGGCAGTATTATGGCTATCTCATCGGTATCGGTAACGGTAATGTTGGCCCATTCGGCCGGATTACCCTTTATTCTTTCCCCGTTCAGGAAAATAGCAATAAAATCAAGCGGGGCTAACGCATCCTTTAAGCCGGGAAATTGATTTAACATGCTATCCATAATCGCCTTTATACTTCCCCCGGCTACCCCTATTTCCCGTTTTTTATCGGTATGTTTTCGAAGCGGATAAGGAATCACCACCTTGGCCATAATTTTCCTCCTGGTAAGTAAATTATAATCCTGTAATTTTAGTTTGTTGATTATATAAGCTTTTATGTGGCGTGTCAACTAGCTGGGGCCTGGATTAATTAGCGCAAAGCCTGGTACAGTTGACAACCGGCTTATATAACTGATAGAATTTACAATAAGTGATAGCGTTTACAAAAATTTATTCCCATTATTCCTACCTTAAGCCAACAGGAGCTGATTATGAATGTCGAAGTGTTGAAAAAAGAAGCCGAAATTGCCTGGAAGCCACATCCGGTAGCTGCCGGGGTGGAAATTAAACCGTTGCTGACCAAACAAAACGATGGCGCCGGGATTTCCTGTTTATTGGTGAGGGCTGCCGCCGGGGTTGAGATACCGGAACATGTGCATGAGCATGCGGAAGATATTATATATCCGCTGAGCGGTAAGGCCAGGTTTTATGTAGAGGGTTACGGAGAGGGGGATTTGGTGCCGGGGGTGCTGGTTCGGGTGCCCAGGAACACCAAACATAAAATATTTGATATAGAAGAAGACCTGCTGGCTTACGATGTCTTTGAGCCGGCATTATTTTAAGGCTTGGGTTTAATAGCGCAAAGCCGGCAAATTAATCAAACAACGGTTAATTATGCAAGCGGTAAACCAAAAGGACGATTTATTTACCGGGCAAAGCAGCCAACCGGCTGGTAAGGTGGCGTTCATCTGTCCGGGGGGTATAATATCCAGGGCGGCGCTGGAGGCCACCGGGAAACCGGCGGCTTATTGGCGGGATGTTTACCTGGATGCAGATAAGCTGTTTCAACTGGCTGAGGCTACGCATGAACTGGGGCGCACCGATAATTATGCGGTGCCGCTTTGTTTAACTGTCGAGGCTGAGTTGTTCGGGGCGCAGATTGATTATTGCGCCTCCTTTTGTGAGCTTAAGATCAGGAAGTATCCCTTCCGCAGCCTGGAGGGGTTGCTTGAATATGAGGGTAAGCATACCGGGCGCCGGGAGGTGGTGCTGGAAGTCATCAGGCGCTTAAAATCGGTTGCCGGTAATACCCCTGTTTTCGGCAATGTGACCGGTCCCTTAACCCTGCTTACTCAACTGGTTGAATCCAGTGTTGTTTTTAAGGCCATACCCCGCTATTCATGCTTGGTGTTTCAGGCGTTGGAACGGCTCACTCTAGCTATAGAGGAATATGGATTAGCCCAGATTGAAGCCGGGGCAACGGTATTAACCATTAATGATCCCACCGCCAACGGAGAGATTCTGGGGCCGGGGTTCTTTGCTCAATTCTGCACCCCGCCTTTGAGGAAACTCTTTAAATCCTTTGCGCAACGCCTGCCGGAAAAAACAATATTACATATATGCGGGCGGGTAGATAACCTGATAACTCAACTAAAATGGCTGCCATTTTCGATATTAAGCGTAGATTCAACCGCTGACATCAAGGGTTTAAAACAAGCCCTCGGCAAAACTATTATAGGCTCGGTCTGCACCCAGGCCATGACTTGCGCCACCCCGGCCCAAATCAAGGCCTTAGCTCAAAAAGTTATCAACCAGGGAGCGGCGGCCCTCAGCCTGCCTTGTGGGTTGAATCCGGCTACCCCGCTTAACAATTTGCAGGCTATGCGCCAGGCGATTCATAAAAGCGAAGCGGAAAATAAATGAAAAGCTACCCCATAACCCTATATCCGGAAAAAAGGATAATCCGGCTGCCCGCCGGCAGCAATTTATTTGAGGGACTGCTTAAGCATGATGTTTATATCTATAGCGCTTGCGGTGGTGGAGCAAAATGCGGTAAATGCAAGGTAAGGTTAACCAGGAATAAATTTGTACCCGCTATTACCCCCGAAGAGGCAGCGTGCCTTACGCCACCGGAGATGGCCAAAGGCTATCGGCTTGCTTGTTCTATAAAGGTGCAGGGCCATATGGGGCTTGAGATTATAAAACCCGCATTGCAGCTTGGGAGCCAATTGGTTGATAGCTATATGCCCTCAATAAAATACAAGCCGGCAGTAGAGAAAATTTTGATTAATATTTCCCCGGCCGGTCTTAAAGATAATACCCCGTATTTGGCACGTATAGAAAATGCTGTTGGCGTACCCTTTCATCCTTTATATCTGACAGAAAATTTATCAAATATTCCGGCGCTATTAAAAAGTACCCCGGCTAAACTCACCGCCAGTTGTATTAACCGGCAGCTGACCCTGCTGGAAGCCGGGGATACCACCCCGGACTGTTATGCAGTAGCGCTGGATATCGGCACAACGATGCTGGATATATCTTTGATTGACCTTACGTCGGGTGAGCAAGTGGATGCGCTTTCAGGGTTAAATCCCCAACTGGTATATGGGATTGATGTACTGAGCCGGATTAGCAGTTGTCAGCGTAATCAGGCCAAGTTAAAAAAATTACACCAACTTATAATTAAGGAAATTAATTCTCTGATAAAACAGTTGGCCATAAGAGCCGACATAAGCCGGGAAGCTATTTACCAGTTGGCCATTGCCGGCAATACCACCATGTTGCATCTTTTTCTGGGGGTTAATCCGCACACTATCGGCCGGGCGCCCTATGTGCCGATTTTTTCCGAAGGGCTAAGCCTAAAACCCGCTGATTCCGGAATCGAAATTTCAGCCGGCGGAGAAGTCTTTCTGCTTCCTTCGATTTCGGCGTATATTGGCGCCGATATAGTGGCCGGCATGCTGGCCAGTGGGCTGACCGGCTCGGCGACGCCGACTGTTTTCATTGATCTGGGCACTAATGGCGAGGTAGTATTAGGCGTCGGCCAGAAATTACTGGCTACCTCTTGTGCCGCCGGCCCGGCGTTTGAGGGGATGAATATAGCCTGCGGCATGCCGGCTCTACCGGGAGCTATAGCGCAGGTTTTTCTAAGCCCTAAGCTGGAATTTCGTACCATCGGCGGGATACAGCCTCAGGGGCTTTGTGGTTCGGCGGTGATTGATTTAGCGGCTGAGATGATTTGTTGCGGGGTGGTTAATAGGCGAGGAAAATTTGTAAACAGAGAAGACCTCCTGGCGGGTGAGCATGCTAACTTAACCAAACATTTGGATAAAATAAAGGGAGAACCGGCTTTTATAATCTACCAGGATGCACACCACCAAATCTACTTTTCGCAAAATGATTTTCGCCAGATTCAACTGGCCCGGGGAGCCATCTGTAGCGCAATTGAGGTATTACTAACCGAAGCCAGATTAAAGCCGGATGATATCGGTCGCTTCATCATTGCGGGTAGATTCGGCAAATCCATCCGGGCGGAAAGCTTCAGACGGTTGGGAATTATACCCCCGGCATTCAATGGGCGAATCGATTATGTGGGTAATTCGGCCAGAGCCGGGGCTATGATGGTATTAATTAACACCGATTATCGGCTGGAAGCCGAAAAGCTATGCCGGCAGGTAAGCGTTATTGAACTATCCACCTATCCCGGATATGAGCGTATATTAATGAAGCAACTGCTGTTTTAAAAAATAGTAGCTGCTTGAAGCGTAATATTTTTATTGAAATTATGGAAAAGCTTGATATAATAAAATATGCTTTTTGATTGGAGGGGTTTAAACTAAGTGGATAGTAAAATCTTTTTTCTTATAATTATAATAGGCGCCTGGGGAATTGTTTCATACTATTTCTGGTTTGTCTGGCGCAGGGCTAAATTAAAGAGTTATGAAGAAGCTATTGAACTGGACCTAAAACAATCCCTCCCCTGTCCGAAGCTGCAATTGGAAAAAAGGGTAATCTGTCTGGATCGGGATAAGCCCGTAAAAGAGGCTATTTTCAATATGCGGGATCCCAAAAAACTGGGCAAGCGAAAATATGACCCGAAGGGTGGTATCGGCAGTGTAGTTATTACCGGTCGGTCACTTAACGGGGACATTTTAACATCCTCAGATGTTATCGGCATTGTTACCTTGAGAGATATAGTTAAGGGTGCTTATGAACAATGCTATGAGGGCAAAACCCTGCTTACCAGGAAATGCGGCGATATAATGAGCCAGGATTATATGATTGCCAGCGAGGATGCCATCCTTGATGATTGCTGGCAGGTTTTATCGGCTGCCAGGAGGCAGGGAGTAGAACATATTCTGGTGGAAAAAGATAACCAGATACGGGGTCTGGTTACTGATAAAGATATTTTCAGGGCGATTGAATTTGAACCAAGATAGGTTAAAACCGGCATGCAATTAATAATAGAAATCACAATGGTTTTATATGTTTTGTTGTTGATGTGCTTGTTCTATCTCTATTTGTGCTCTATTAATATCAGGCTTAAGTCCAAGAAGTTTTTAACCCATTTTAAGATACCCTATAAGAAATTAATGCTGAAAAGAAATGTGGCTACGGTTAAGTCTGAGGCCAGCCTGAAAGAGATATTTGCCATAATGCATAATTGGAATGGCAGTCCCATTGGAAGTGTGGTGGTAGTAAATGATACTGACCAGCCGATCGGAATAATTACTTATGAGGATATAGAACGTGCGATTTACAAGAACCCTGAAAATTTCCAGACGGTTAAAGCGGCTGACATAATGACCGAAGCCGTGGTTACCTTTCGACAAAAAGAGATAAAAGATCAAGCGGCGTTTAAGCGGGCGCTTGAGGATGTCAAGGTTATGAAAATAAACCATGTAATTGTGGTAGATGAAGACGATAAGTTAAAAAATATATTCACCACCAAGGATATTTTTAGAATCATGGAACCCGGATATGGGATATTAAGCAGTTGAACGGTTTTTTATTAATTTTGGGAGCCCATTATGGGTGAAGTTCAAAATAACATTTTCAGCCCCCGTACAACCGCGGCCGGGTTGTATCTGTTTTTAACTATAAATGTTATACTGGCATGTGTTTTTTTAGTAAAGTTGAAGCCTCGCACTTCCCAAATGGCCAGCGTTAGCCCTGGTATAAATACCGTTACCAGCAAGCAAGCCGGACATGTTTCCCCTGAAATTTCTAAACGGATGCGGGTGGCCGAGGAAGACAAAATACATGAGATGCTGTTTAACAGCGCCCGGCGCTATATTCAACAAGGCGATTCGACAACCGACATGTATGTTAAAGTGGCGAATTATGATAAAGCCCTGGATGAGCTATCTCAAATACCCAAGCGGCTAAAATACCAGCAGGAAATAGGTCCCTATGTTGAAAAACTACAAAAAGCATTGTTAAATATCAATACCATTAAAATAAAAATCGGGGACACCCAAAAAAAACTGGAGCAGGTATATGGTAAGCCCGACAAGGTGGTGGTTTTAGAAAAATACTTTCCTGAAGGGGTTATGAAACATGCTTATTATGGCAAGCTGGGGGTAAGGTTCGGTCTTAATCAGGGGCGAATATATTCCATTAAATATGAATCAAATTTTAAGGGGATTTTCCGGGGCATAAAAATAGATGATTCAATTCGCAAAATAAAAAGAATTCGGGCCGGCAGGATTATCTCGCTGGCAGGGGGAAGATATGGTTATCAGGAGATGGATCGTAAAACCACTTACCTGTTCGTGGATAATGACGACCGTGCAGATGGAATTGAGCAATTTGATGAAGCTATTTATGGCGAATGGGATACTATAATGAAATAAGGTACCCATAAGTCCCAAAACCCTTCCAGCCACCGTCAACCTAAATTTATCATTTCCCGACATCATGAACTACAAGCAACTTAAACAGAACCTGGCTCAAGGGAAATTGTCCCCGGTATATCTGCTATATGGGGAAGAGGGCTATCTTATTGAAGAGACCGTACGGCGTATTGAGCAATTGGTCTTTGGTAATGGAGTGCGGGATTTTAATTATCAGTTGTTTTATGGAGAAGATGCCCCGCCGTCCGATATTATAAATGCAGCGCATACAATGCCGATGATGGCTAAATACAGGCTGATAGTGGTTAAGCATGTGGAGCGGATGAAGGTTGCTCAATTAAATAAACTAACCGCTTATGCCGCCAAGCCTTCAACCACCGCTATTTTAATTTTAAGCGGCGACAATCCGGACCACAAAAAAGCCTGGCCTAAGGGCCTTTCAGCTAATTGTGTGGCGGTGCGTTTTTACCCGCTGTATGATCGTGACGCCGTCGCCTGGATTCAAACGAAGGTCAGGGAAGAGGGCTATCGGATAAGCCATGAGGCGGCCCGGGGGTTGTTGGAATTATCAGGTAATGACCTGGCCACGCTGGCGAATCAGTTGGAAAAATTGTTTGCCTATACCACTCGCCAAAAGAATATCTCCCTGGAGGAGGTGGAGCTGGTGGTGGGGAGCGTGCGGCAGCATAATATTTTTGAGTTGGTGGAGGCCATCGGCAGCAAAAAACTGGAGCGGGCGCTGCATATTTTGGCTAAAATTCTGGCGCAGGGAGAGCCGCCGACATTAGTTATGGCGTTGATAAGCCGCCAGTTAAGACGTATCTGGAGGGCCAAGTGTATGCTGAAACAAGGAGTGTCCTGGGACAAGATCGGCCCTAAATTGGGAGTCCCCAGGTTTTTTCTTAAGAATTTCAGCTCGCAGGTAGAGGGTTTCAGTTTAGCAGAACTACAGGCCGCCTTTCATAATCTTCTGGCTACCGATATAAAGTTGAAGACTGGTACGCAATGGCCTAGGCTTAGCCTGGAGTTTCTGTTACTTAAGCTGTGCCGCTAATTGCTTGGTTTTATGGAAGTTGTCAGCTTTTAGCTGTTATAGCCGAGTCAAGATGTCACCCTAATTGCCTTTGTGGTTTAACTTCTCCCGCATGTGTGTGTCGTTGAACCCTCGATACTTGCATCGGGGACAACTTCAACTTAACCCGGCAGTCTCAGGGTGACATTTTCACCAGGCTACCACAAAACTGTCCACGACTCAGCTCTTTTTTAGATTGACAACGGGTAAGCTTTTATTGTACAATGGCGGTTATGTCGGTGTGTTTGTTAAGAAACAGCATTCCTGATTATAGTGGGGAATCCTATGGAAGAAGATGTAGCGGACAAAATAGGTAGTACCCGAAAACTCAACATTTAAGGAAAGGTGGAGTAATGTATAAGTCTGTAGTTATGTTCTTTGCGGCGGTTTTAGCTGTGTCGGTTTTAACTGTGCCGGTTCAAGCTGGAGAAAAACCTGGCGCTGCTGAAATGCGCATCAATATAGGGCTAGCTTCCTCAAATCCGGCTCTGCGGGCGAAGGTAATTAATATATTGGCCAAATATGGCGGTCGGCTGGAAAAGGAGATTCCGCAATTACAGGCGCTGACTTATGTGATTCCGAATAATAAATTCCTCAGCATAAAGTCCCGGTTATTGATTAAGCAGCCATTGGTGCAATATCTGGAAGAGGATTATCGACGTAAAATTGCTTTAAAAGAAATCAGGGTATTAGACGATAGCGAGGTTGCAGGATTCCAGACCGCCTATGTGCCTGGCGACCCACAGTATCCTTCACAGTGGGGACCTCCATGTATAGGCGCTGAAGCAGCCTGGGATGTTGAACTTGGAGATAAGAATGTTATTGTGGCTGTCGTGGATACCGGTGTTGATTGGAATCACCCGGATTTAGCTGCCAATGTAGACACCTCAATTGATTTTGATTTTGTAAATAATGATAATGATGCGATGGATGATAATGGCCATGGTACGCATGTATCGGGTACTATTGCAGCCGAGATAAATAATCTGATAGGAGTGGCGGGTTTGCAACAGGTAACCATTATGGCCGTTAAGGGTCTCGATGCTGCAGGTAGCGGGCGGGATTCTGTATTAGCTCAGTGCATTGTCTATGCAGTCGATAATGGGGCCAGGGTTATCAATTGTAGTTGGGGCGGGCTTTTTGCCGGAGCTGTCATAAGGGACGCTGTGAATTACGCCTTTGACCAGGGGGCTGTCGTAGTAGCTGCCGCCGGCAATCTTGGGGTGAACTGGAAGTTTTACCCGGCTTCTTATTCCAAGGTGGTGGGAGTAGCTGCGCTTCAGGATTGTACCAGCCGGGCTTCATGGAGTAACTGGGGCTATTCAAATGTGCAAATAGCAGCTCCGGGCGCCGATATTATCTCTACCTATTGGGATGATGCTTATGCGGTGGCTTCAGGCACCTCTATGGCCTCGCCGCATGTGGCTGGGGTGGTGGCCGCTTATTTCAGTTATGATCCCAGTTTTACCAATATTGATGTTTTGACACATATGGCGGCGAATGCGGATGACCTCGGAACACCGGGTAATGATAAATATTATGGTTATGGTCGAGTGGATATGTTTCCGTTTGCCGATTAATGATTTGTTTAAAAAATTTCAAGCAGAAAAAATTGCCGACGATGTTATTGCAGCGCTGGCGTTGCAATAACATCGGTTGGAGTACAGGCCCCCCCGCATAGGTTACCAAAAACCCTGGCTGATGAAATAGGTTGATGCAATGCTTGTTTTGGGATGACCCTTAAGCACAGCCAGTGCTTTTTAAGCCTGCCTTTTTTCACTCCCGCTAAGCAAAATAATTTTGGATATGAATATTTTACTTGAATTTGTTAAAATATATGGTTAACTTGAATAAACTATGAACAAAAATGCAAAAAAAGTAATGGTAATCGGGCTTGATGGTGTGCCTTGCAGCCTGCTGTCCGATTATATGGCCCAAGGTTATTTGCCTGAGTGCGAGCAGCTATTGAAATAGCATTTTAAGCTGCATCGGATGCAAGTCTCAATACCGGATGTTTCATCCACTTCATGGACCTCTTTTATGACCGGGGTAAATCCCGGGGAGCATGGCATATATGGTTTTATGGACTTACAGCCGCACAGCTATAAAATGTTTTTTCAAAATTCCGGGGATGTGCGAGCCCCCAGTCTCTGGGATATCCTGGGCCAAAAAACGGGCAACAAAAATTCCAGCTTGCTTGATAAATATCGCCATAAAATAAAATCCCCTTTAAGATCAATCGTGCTGAATGTTCCCCAGACCTATCCGGCAATGGAAATAAACGGTATTCTCACCGCCGGCTTTGTTTGCCCCGATTTTCAAAAAGGGACATACCCGCCGTCAGCCTATGAATATCTCAACTCAATCGGCTATCTTACCGACATCAAGCTTAAAAATGCGTTAAGCAGTCCCGCTGATTTTTTCAAGGAGGCATTCCTGGCCTTAGAGAAGCGTGCAGAGGCTTACGAACACTTTTTAAACGACGCCCCCTGGGATCTATTCATCGGGGTTATTACAGAAACAGACCGGATACATCACTTTTTCTTCAATGCGGCCGTCGCAGAAGATCACCCGTATCATGGAATATTCGTTGATTTCTACCGGCAACTGGATAAGCTCATCGGCAGATTATTTAAACGCTTTATGGAAATAACAGACGGCGAGGGTCTGTTTATGACCATGTCTGACCATGGTTTTGCTGAGGCCCGGCAGGAAGTTAATATTAATACCTGGTTGCAGGAGGTCGGATTTTTAAAAAAAGATGGACGGCTGGATTATTTCGAACAAATAGGTTATGGGACCAGGGCCTTCGCTATGGATCCCGCCAGGATTTATGTGAACACAGAGCACAAGTATCCGCGGGGAGAGGTTAAGGAGGTCGACCGGAAGCGGGTGGCGGCTGAGCTTAAAAATAAGCTGACCGGGCTGGTAGACGGTCAGGGGCAGCCGGTAATAAAAGCCGTTTATGAAAATGAAGAACTATATAGCGGGTCTGATGCGGCATTAGGCCCTGATTTGGTCTGTATTGCCCATGCCGGATTCGATCTGAAATCGAGCATGGAGAAAGAAAACGTATTTGGGAAAGGTAATTTTACCGGTATGCATACTCAGCATGATGCGCATTGTATCCTCCCTAATGCGATTGAAATAAACCGGCAACTTCATATAGAACAGTTAGCCGATATTATCCTCACTCATTTCACCGGCCAGCCATAGAATTAGTGAGCGCATCCGCTCCAGCTTATCATGGGATAACCAGCTAGATGAATTCTCACCAGAAACCGAATATTGTCGTAATTGTTCTGGATGCCGTCCGGGCTAAAAACCTGCCTTTTTACGGTTATCAGCATGATACCACCCCCTTTTTATCTTCGATAAAGGACGAGTTGGCCATTTATGAAAATGCCATCTCCTCAAGTTATTGGACTATGCCTTCTGTGGCCAGCCTTTTTACCGGTATGTATACATCGGCCCACGGACTGCTGGTCGACGGCTGTACCATCGATGAGGGCTTATTAAGCCTTCCGGTTATGCTCAATCAAAATGGTTATCGTTGCGCAGGATTTGTCAGAAATGTTTATGTTTCCGAATATACCGGTCTTAACCGGGGTTTTGATGATTTTTATACAAAATACAGCGTGGACAAGCTAAAGGAAATAGCCGCTATATTTTCAAACAGGCGGGGTAATAATTCTCAAGTCCAGGCAGCCGGCAAGTCCGCCCGTAGCAATACCGATAAGTTTAAAAATAAACCGCCAAAAGCGACATCACGCATAATAGATATGCTTATAGATGCCGGCAGTAGTAGATTTGTCAGCGATTTCTCACGCTGGATCGATAAACACAAGGCGGAGCCGTTTTTTGCTTTTTTCCAGTTTCTGGAGACTCATTCTCCTTACCGTACCCCGCTTGGGCATACCTTAAAGCATTTTTCATTTAAAGAAAGCTACAGGCGGCTTTCCATAAATTATGACCATCTTAAATTTCTTATGGGCGAGTGTGAAATGGAAGCGGATGATTTTAGTACCTTACAGTCAATTTATGATAATGCCATCCGCTATACCGATGGTCTTATCAAGAATATCGTCCGCCTGCTGAAGCAGCACCGGGTTTACGATAATACCTGGTTAATTATTCTCTCAGATCATGGGGATAACCTGGGAGAGCATGGGCTGCTGTTTCATTATTTTTGTTTATACGATGAATTAATCAAAATACCTTTATTGATGAAATATCCGGCCGGGGTTAAAGTAACCGGCAGGCTGCCCCGGATTGTTCAAAACGTTGATATTTTACCCACTATTTTATCGTTTTTGAATATTGAGGATAAAAGAATGAGTCGCCAGCTACAGGGAAATGATATTCTGGGAGCAGGCATCAGTAATCGTGAGGCAGATATTGCAATTTCTGAACTTATAAAGGCTTTCGGCCCGGAGCGGCTGGAATATAAAAATCGACTGAAGCAGTATAACCGGCGGCTTTTAAGTGTGCGTACGCCGGATCGTAAGCTGATCTATTCTTCTCGCGGGGATCATGAGGGTTATAATTTGGCCGATGATCCCGGTGAACTTAATAATTTGTACGGTAAAGACGACAGCTTCGCTGACTTAATACAAAAAGCGGCTGTCTATTATGAGCATATGAATAACTTTTATCTTAAAAATAAAGAAAAAATCGATGGCAAGGTTGATACTGACCGGATAGATAAATCGACCGTTGAAAAATTAAAATCACTGGGTTACTTGTAAATTTCAGGAGGGGTATTTGAAAAATTTGCTGAGGCCCTTGCTTTTTTACAGTGGATTTCACCAAAGCAAAATAATCCGGCGTAGATTAACCGGCCGGCGAGCTGTCTTTATACTCAACTACCATAAAGTGGACTACCGGGTACCCCCTTTATTCGGGGTAGCTGTAAGACCGGATGTTTTTGAAAGACAAATGGTCTTCCTTAAAAAACACTACAGAATAGCAGACCTTGGTGAGCTGGGCAAGTTAGAATCAGATATTGAGGATAAACGGGACATAGTAGTAATCACCTTTGATGACGGATATCGAAATAATTATACTTATGCCTTTCCGGTGCTGAAGAAATACGGGATTCCGGCAACGATTTTCCTGGTTACCGATTATATTGACAGCCATAGGCTGTTGTGGCATGATTGGCTTTCGTGGATTCTATACCATGCGGTTTCTACCGCTCATGATTTTACCGGCACTACCTCGGAAATGAAACATGACATAGAGCGGTTTTGCTCATCAGGGACAGCGGAAAGGCTTGGCCTGCTTTACGCGCTGGCTATGAAATTGAAAAAGCTTGAGAAGGCTGAGCGGCAAAATTATTTAGATACATTGGCGAAAGCCTGTAAGGTGAATCGGGGACTGGAATATAAGGACAGAGCTATCCTGTCCTGGAACGAAATAGAAGAAATGTCGGGAGCGGGGATTTCCTTTGGAGCGCACACCAAATCGCACCCTGTACTTTCCGCCATTTCGGTGCCTGAGGCTGAGACAGAGATAAGCGAGTCGAAAAAAATAATCGAAAATAGAACGCAGAAAAGGGTTACTACTTTCGCCTATCCCTATGGAAAGAATGAAGACTTTTCAACTGATATCGTTGATATACTGGTTAGCGAGGGATTCGAATACGCTTGTACCACCAATGCCGGGTCAGAAATGTTTCCAATAAGCAACCCCCTGAGATTAAAGCGAAAAAGTAATATTTTGGCCCCCTATTTACTTTTTTGAGCGGACGTTTTTTTATGAGCGGGAAGATAAAAATATTATATATATTATCGCTTGGTACTATCGGGGGCGCTGAAAAATTCGTGCTTTCATTGTGCCGTAATTACGATAAAAGCTGTTTTGAGGTTACCCTTTGTGTACTCTTTTCGGGTGGGGTTGTTTCTGATGAAATCAAAAAAACCGGCCATGAAGTCATAATGATTAATATGAGAAACGGGTTTGACTTTATAAGGGTTTTTAAATTGATCCCTATAATCTGGCGGCGCAAAATAGACATTGTTAATATCCATGCTCAAAACCCACTGTCAAAACTATGTTGTATATTGAGCATAAGACCGGTAATTATTCATACGGACCACGGCGTTACTATAGGTTCGAAGGTAAAGCGTAAAAGGCGGGTGGTGTTTTTCAACCGGCTGCTAACTCCATTTATAGATCGGTTTATAGCTATATCCGAGGCGATGAGGCGCAGCCTCAACTTAAGGGAGAGGGTGCCGCATGAGAAAATTACGCTTATTTATAACGGAATTGAGGTAGCAGCCATTTCCCGGTCGGCATCCAATAAGAGCGAACTAAAAAAATCGCTGGCCATTGCCCCCGAACTTCCGGTTTTAGGGATGGTGGGACGCTTGGTGCCGGAAAAGCAGTATCCGCTGCTGCTTGAGTCACTGGCCACCCTGAAAAGAGGGGGTACGCTATTTAGTGCGCTTATTATAGGTGATGGGCCCCAGCTGGAATATTTAAAAGAAATGGCCCATAACCTGGAAGTAGCTGACCGGATCAAATTTCTGGGACAACGGGATGATGTTATGGAACTGATAGATATTATGGATGTTTTTGTCTTTTCATCTTCAGGTGAGGCCTTTTCCATAACCCTGCTGGAGGCGATGGCTAAGGCAAAACCCATAGTAGCCTTTGACGTAGAGGGCATAAATGAGGCGGTAGTTGCCGATAAAACCGGTTTTATCGTGCCCTTTGGCGATACCGGTAAATTCGCCGAAAAGATAAAGCTGTTGTTGGAATCCCCGGAGTTGGCCGAGCGGATGGGTCGCTGTGCCCTTGAAAGAGTCAATGCCAGGTTTAACCTGAAAAACACTATTAAAGAAATGGAACTTCTGTATAATAGCTTGCTGCAACCCTTAAAAAAAATTGCTTGATTTATTTTGGGTGTTCCGGGGTTAATTATTGACGGGTTGTTGCCCAAATCCAGGGATGCGTTTTTGGGGTAATTTTCTGACTGGGTACCGTTTTGTCCTTGTCAGCAATGCATCTTTGAAATACAATTAGTTAATGTAGGGGCGGGGTTCATCCCCGCCCATGATTCGGGAGGGGACA
>JAJRUS010000050.1 GCA_024277675.1 bacterium
TAGGATTAAAATATACCGTTTTTCGATATAGCAAAAACAAAATGGCTACTTTAATCAAATTAAATCGCTAAGGCATCGCTTTAAACCGTTTTGTGCCGGTCAAGTCCGACAGACTCCTAGACAAAAACTTGGAGAAGGTAATCAGAATTTTTTTTAAATATCTATCATAAACCAAAGAATGTATAGATGTTAAGATAAAACCCATAACATATGATAACAACACCAGAACAAGAAATAGCGAAAATCCACCCCAATAATCAGGAGTGATTAGTTTTTTGAGATCATCATTGATTACATAAAAGCCAACAATGAATGTTGCTCCGGGGACCACTCTGGCTATTAAATCATAAAATAATAATGGTACGGTTAGCGAGAAGTTCATAAGCTACACCTCCCCATTTAGCAGATAGGTCAGGGGCATTGCCCTGACTGGTAAGGTATTGGTTATTAACCTATTCCATGCTATAGTTTATTAATGGACAAAATGGTAGCCGCAAGCTTCAGCTTGCGAACATATAACGCAGCCTGAAGGCTGCGGCTACCCACCGTGGTTCATAGTCTGAAGGCTGCGGCTGCCTATCATGGTTCTAAAGGACACTCTCCAAATCCTCGTGCAGTATGCCTTTATATGGATAATCCTGCCAGTTAGCCACTAATCCCTGACGGACAGGATTCTCCAGTATATAGTAAATATGCTTTTTTAGCTCCGCATCCCGCCGGAGTATATGATCATAAAAATCCTTCTGCCACGTCACCTCCGGTTGGTTGTGCGATAGCCAGAATCCAGTCAACTGCTTGAAAAGAACCACCGCCTTCCATAAATCTGAATCTTCGGATTCACCCTCCAGGATAAAGTGGAGATGATCGGGCATAAACACATATGCCCAATTCTTTACCCGATACTTTTCGGTAGCCTGTTTCAAAAACATTAAGAAAGTGCAGCAGGTTTTTTCATGCTGGAAAATCCGGGCTTTTTGCTTAAAACACAGGGTGAATACGACCCGTGTCCTTCCCTGATAACAGTCCAGCGGAAGTCGGTGCTGTTTTTCTCTAATCTTTTCTTTCAGCATTGGTATTTCATGAAACTGGTAGCCGCAGCCTTCAGGCTGCGATTATATATCCGCAGGCTAAAGCCTGCGCCTACCAAATGTTTAATAAGGTGTTATGGTTTTATTTGCATGCAATGATTTCCTCTAAATAGGCCAGCCATTTCCGGGGCAAGCCGCCTAGATTTTCTTTATCAGCTTTTAAATCCTCATATAGCAAGACAATTTCATTGCAAAGTTGGTTGATAGCTTCAAACTCCGTATCCGCACAGGCAAAGGCTTCAATGTCATCAAGACTGGCAATTACCGCAGCTTTTTCAAATTCAATGAAGATGTGGATTGGGGTTTTCAATCTATATTTTGGATGTTTTAATGAATTGAGGGGAACAATCTTGTATTGCTTTCCGACAGTCTTTAGTAACTGCCTGGAAAGGGTCTTATATTGCTCTGTGGTTAAAACGGATGACGGCATTTTGAGTCTCCTTTAATTTCTCAACCTCTTTATAATATTCCTTTGCCCATTTCTGGTCTTTTAACCTGCCTTTCAGGTCTTCATTAAAGTTTGAGCCAAGATATTTATTTTCCATGCTCAACCACTGCTTTTTACTATAGCATGTTCATGTCTAATGGGATTCAGTATAAATTTACCACAAAGAGCACAAAGCACACAAATAAATTTGGACGCTGATTAACGCAGAAACTACGGATTTTAAATCCTGAATATCCTGTAAATCTGCGTCCTGTTCTGGTTTTCCTTCTGTGTTCTATGGTAAAAATCAATTAATGGTCAGTTTTACTCATTATAATTATCCGGCAGGTCATTTTCAAATAATACTACATCGTCGGAGCGCACTATTTTATGTAAGTGAGCGGTAGCCTCGTTTAGCGAGGCCACGACAGTCAGGTTTTTATCCGGGAAGCCGGCTTCCTTTAAGCCCTCGGCAATCGGTTTAGTGCGTTTTTGGCCTACCAGGATTACTATATCGCAGGCGGCGGCGGCAGCCATACCAAACTGCTTGTTTTGCTCATACTCTTGGACCCCCAGTTCCACCATACCGGGGGTGATCAGCATCTTTTTGCCGCCCGGCATATCGGCTAATACCTGTAATGCTGCTTGTGCTCCCTTGGGATTGGAGTTATAAGCGTCATCGATAATAGTCACTCCGCCACTGCCTTTAATGAGTTGCAGCCGATGGGGTACGGGTTCTGCTTCGGCCAGCGCCTCGGCAATCTGGGATAACTCCAGGCCGCATTCCAGGGCCACAGTCGCCGCCGCCAGTACGTTATATACATTATGTCTGCCCAGCAAGCAGGTACTGAAGTCAGCCTGCTTCCCTCTGGCGGTGCGGGCGGTGAAGCTTACCCCAAGGTTACTGCTTTTTATGTTTTCAGCCATGAGCGCCGGTTTATTATCCGGGTTTGTGCCGTAGCCCCGGTGAGGGATTTTAATCTTAGCGGCCAGTTTGCGGCAATGTTGATCATCATAATTTAATACCGCCAGGCCATTAGCCTTAAGTCCCGGTATTAATTCGGACTTGGTGCGGATAACATTATCCTGGCTGCCGAATGTTTCCAGATGCTGTGGGCCGATGGAGGTAATTATCCCGATATCGGGGTGTACCAGGCGGCATAATTCACTTATATCTCCCCGTCTGCGGGCGCCCATTTCCACAATGAAGTATTTGTGCCCAACGGTTAACTGACCGCGAATAACCTTGCATATTCCCATGGGAGTATTATAGCTTTCCGGGGTCATCAAGGTTGGATAGTAGTGGGCCAGGATGCATTTGAGGATATATTTGGTGCTGGTTTTACCGTAGCTGCCGGTAATGGCGATTACAGTTAATTTTGATTGTCGCCAGATATTCAACACGGGTTCTACCTGGTTAATATCTATCCGTTCGATACGTTTTCTCAACTGGTTTTCATCTTTTATGGTGTGGCTGAAATAGACATAATCCGGTTTTTTATCATAATCGATGATAATTTTTCTATTTAGTAGTTTTTTAACTAAGCTTCCAGCTTGAAAATCGGTTTTGTCAACCAGCCTTATAGTTGATAATTGTTGTATTTTCCGTTGGGCTGATTTGAAGTAGACCTGGTTAATGGTAGTCTCAAGCGGGCTGGACAGCATACCGGCTATTAATATGTTTAACGGGGTGATGAGCGCCAGCACAATCAGGCTGAAAAAAGACAGTAACCCGGCTTGCAGTTCATTTGCCGGCAAATAAGGGGTGGGGGGATATGGTTTAAACCACGTGGACAACAGTGCAATAATCTGACAGCCCAGCACCAGCCCAAAGATTGTCAGCAGTCTGGTAACCCGGGGGGTGAATGCCAGCGCTTTTTTGAATTGAGGCATTTTCCGCTTAAATATCAAATAAGTATGTCCGCACATCCATAATATAAAGAATAAATAAAATCCTAATGATTGGGCATAATAGGAACCGATCCAGGCGGCTAAGGCCAGCGATATGGAAACAATTAACTCTGGCCGGCTTGACAGTTCGTTCCGATGGGTTACTGCCCAACTGAGATATTTTATGTTTCGATAGCCTTCTAATTGCAATATGTGCAACATGGACCTGGCTTTAGAGTAAACCACTATCAACCAGGGAACGATGGCGATACAGATGATGATTCGGATAAGTGTGGGGGGTGGACTCAACATGCCGGCCGGCTTTCTAAAAAATTGGTGACCAGTTGACAGAATTGGGGGAATTTATCCAGATAGGAATAATGTCCGGCCCCCTTTAAGATGACCAACCTGGCGTCCGGTAGTAGTTTTTTCATCGTTTTGGCCTGATATACCGGGGTGGCGGTGTCCTTTTCTCCCCAGATTAGCAAGGTAGTGTGGGGTATATCAGCCAAAAGCGGCCTTAAATCCTCATTGACTACGGTGACCAATATGGCGCGCAAGTTACCGGCCTTTTGATAATCGGCTGAGCCCAACAGCTTGTATACCCGACCAATTAGCTGTTCGGATTTGGAGCCGAATAATGAGCAATTGAAGAGCCGCTTAGCCGATTTGGCAATTCCCACTTTGACATAATAACCGATTCCCCGCCGGGGTTTTATGCCAGCGCTATCCACCAGGATCAATTTGTGAACCAGGTGGGGGAAGTAAAAACAGAGGTTAATCGCTACCCGGCCCCCAAAAGAATGACCGATAAGATGAGCGGATTTGATGTTGAGCCTGGAGAAGAGTTGGGCCAATAGATGAGCATATTCATAAGTTCCCCATGCCGGCGGCGGGGGACTGCTGCGTCCGAAACCGGGCAGATCCAGGGCATAGACCCGATAACGAGCCGTAAGATGATTGAATACGGGTCGTAAACTGTTCACATTACCACCCCAACCATGCAGCAATAATACCGGTGGCCCCTGTCCATATACTTCATAGTATAGCTTTATGCCTTGTAATTCCTCAAACATAGCAATCTATCTATCTAAAAGTGGCTGGCCGCACATTTTAACATTGCCGGGGTATAATTCGGGTTACAAATCGATTTTCTGGGCGAATTTGATGAAGTAGTCTATTCCTGAAACCAGCGTCAGAATCAGGGCCAGCCACAATACAATCATATCCCAGGGCGGCATATTCAGAATAAGCATAACTATGGCGACAGCTTGCAGGGCGGTTTTGTACTTACCCAGTGGGCCGGCGGCAATAACCTCTGCCTGGGAAGCGGCCACCGCCCGCAAACCGGTGATCGCCAGCTCCCGTCCGACAATAACCACCACTATCCAGGCCGATACCTTACCTGTTCCCACCAATGAGATAAAGGCGGCGCAAATTAATAACTTATCGGCCACCGGGTCCAGTAATTTACCCAGAGTGGTTATCTGATTAGTAGTGCGGGCAATATAGCCATCCAGCCAGTCGGTGAGCATGGCCAGCCCAAACACAATTGCCGCAAGCCACTGGCTATACTTGGTAATAATCAATGCTACCAATAAGGGTACCAGGAATATTCTGAACAGCGATAATTTGTTGGGTAGATTAAGTGATCTCATAATTATATCCGAACAATTAGCTTGAGCGCCTCGGTATTGTTGGGGTCAGAGGAAGCCGGCGCCGCATTGACGGGCTGTTGCCCAAAGAACATATTGACCCAAATCCATGTAGGGGAGGGGCTTGTCCCCTCCCGAATCATGGGCGGGGATGAACCCCGCCCCTACATTAACTAATTGTATTTCAAAGATGCATTGCTGACAAGGACAAAA
>JAJRUS010000051.1 GCA_024277675.1 bacterium
CCGATTTGGTGGGGGCGCGATGCCCCCTGGCGGGAGGGGTGTGCCCAAAGTCAGGTTTTGGGCAAAAAGTGAAGGTTAAAAACAAAGATCGCATAAAAAAATGAATAGCGGGAAACATAACTCAAGCGAAAATTTGAGTTGTTGTAGGAATGCAAATTGTTTGCGATGGGCTTCCCCCCCCTTTTTTTTAAACTGAATTAAGCGACAATCCCTGAATGTAAAGGCGCTGGCTGTCGGAGTGGGCGCTTCATGGGCAGTTTGCATGTTGTTTGCTGGTTGGGGTTCTATCTTCGGTTGGGGAGTAAAATTTGTCGGGATGATGTCATCTGTTTATATTGGGTTTGCACCGACCTTCTTGGGCGGCCTCATTGGAGCGATGTGGGGATTTATCGACGGTGCAGTCGGGGGAGCAATAATCGCCCTTGTTTATAATGCGATTGCCGGGAGAGAATAATCGTCAGCAAACCAGGGGGGAAATAAAAGGCCGATGGAAGAACACAAAGATACCTGCGAGATAAAGTTCGTTAATAAAGATAAGGTAAGTATGGCCAGAGCGTTAATGTGTTCAGACGATATTATCATCAGGCTGGCGGAGACATTTAAGGTGTTGGGTGATCCCACCCGCACCAAGATAATCTTTGCCTTGTCGGTGGAGGAGCTATGTGTGTGTGATATTGCCAATCTGCTGAATATGAGCGATTCAGCCATATCCCACCAACTGCGTATTTTAAGGAATCTGAGGCTGGTTAAATATCGCAGACAGGGGAAGATGGCGTTCTATTCGCTGGATGATCGGCATATAAATGAGTTGTTTGAACGCGGCTTGGAACATGTAACCGAGGGATAGTTTTTTTTGTCATGTTTATTGAACAATTGTTCAATTGTAATAATAACAAATTGGGGACCAAATATGCTGGAATTACTTGAGAACATCGGCTGGGAAACAATTCGGGTTTTTAACGAGGCCGCAATTTATATCCTGTTCGGCTTTTTTGTGGCCGGGTTATTGTACATCTTCTACCCCAAGGAAAAGGTGGTTAAGTCATTGGGCAAAAAGGGGTTCGGCTCGATTTTCAAGGCGGCCCTGATGGGAATACCCCTGCCGCTGTGCTCCTGTGGGGTAATCCCTACCGCTTTATCCTTGAGAAAGCAGGGCGCCAGCCGGGGCGCCACCATCTCCTTTCTTATCTCCACCCCGGAGACGGGAGTGGATTCCATGGCCATCACTTATGCCCTGATCGATCCCATCATGACCATTTTCCGTCCTATAGCCGCTTTTTTGACCGCCATGTTTGCCGGAGTTGCCGAGAATATCTTTAGCGCCCCGGATGACACCCCGGAGGTAACTCAAGCATGTCCTACCTGTGGGAATTCAATTGCGGATAATCATACCCACACCAGGCAGGCAAAGCTTAGGAGAGCTATGGAATATGCCTTTGTGGATCTGGTGGGCGATATATCCAAGTGGCTTATTATTGGTATAGTGCTGGCCGGCGTCATCTCCAGCGCCATCCCCGAAGGCTTCTTTGAAAACTATCTGGGCAGCGGAATATTTTCCATGTTGGTGATGCTTCTGGTAGGTATCCCGCTATACATCTGTGCCACCTCTTCCACCCCGGTGGCCGCCGCCCTGATCTTAAAGGGCCTATCCCCCGGCGCCGCCCTGGTATTTCTGTTGGCCGGCCCGGCTACCAATATCGCCACCATCCTGGTAGTGGGCAAACAAATGGGTCGGAAAACCATTACCATTTATTTAATAAGTATTGCCTTTATGAGTGTCGTAATGGGCCTGTTGTTGAACCAGGTATATATTTATTTGGGGATTAATGTGCTGGCCAGTGTGGGCGAAGCTACCGAGGCACTGCCGGACATCGTAAAAATTGCGGGTTCAGTGGCACTGGCGGGATTAATGGTGTACAGTATAGGCAAGAAGCAGCGCCGGGCCAAACCCGGCTCTGCCTGCTGCAAGGAATAATTATGAGCCTGTCGGACTCTGGATGATTCTACTGTGGTGCACTTAGGAGCCTGTCGGACTTTAGATGATTCTACTGTGTAAAGTGACAAACATATCCATTTTCCCGCTCATTTTCGTTAAATAGATACACTATTCGCCTCAAATGGCCGAAAAAATGGGCTATGTTTCTTACTTTCCTCGCTACGAACCCTAAAGTCCGACAAACTCCTTAGATTATTTCTCTACATATACCCACAGGGCGTCATCCAGTTTTAGCGGCCCTTCTCTGCCGTTGGCTTTCCGGCGGCCTTTTTCCACTACCGTCATAATGACCCACCAACCCGGTTTGGGTAAAGTTATGGCTGCGATTCCGTTTGAATCGGTGCGGGCCGCCCGGGTGAGAATCTCATCCGCCGGCATTGGACCCTGGGGCGGTTTTTCATAATAATGTTCAGCATACACCATGGTTTCAGCCAGTCCTTTGCCGGAATCCAGTACCTGCACCCGCATTACGTCCCCCGGCAGGATGCCATATGGTCGGGTAAGGGGCAGCAGTTCCAGCTTCGTCATCCCCAGGGGTTCCTGCCAGCCGCGGGAGAAGCCGATATGTACCATAGTACGCATACTGCTCTCCACCCAGGCCGCGTCATGCTCGGACCATTGCAAGGGCAGGTGGGCCACCAGCCAGGTATCCCCGGGGCGTTTAATCTTCCAGGGGATGCGTGTAAGCGGGCCGGCAGTCTGCATGTTGGCGGTAAGATCAGTGCTCATCCCATCAAAGGTGAAGGCTTTCACCCAGTCCGGTTTGGGGGCTTGGCCCCATTCCCGCTTATACAGATGCCCGCGGGCGTAAGTAAGCTGTGCGGTTTCCTTAAGTTTATACTTAATGGGCGAGCGATCGAGGAATAAAAGGTTGTAGTGAGCCGCTGCGCTCCCCACCCACAACAGGGTAATCATTAATGCCGATATGCAATAATATAGACGTTTCATTAGCTCAAATCCTCCCCCCGGGTAACCTGTAAATCAGGACAAGCTGCGCCATAGGGTGATTTCGGGGTTTTCCCTTTCTGCATCCAGCCGGTGCTGAAATCAATCTTATCTCTTCTTTGCAGCGCTTCTTTGTCTGCGCAATAAAAGAGGCCGAGATCGTGTTCAGCCAGATGCCCGGTCCAGATGATGAAAAATGGCAACATCACCTGGTTGAGCTGCCCGAACCCCTGCCTGGCGGCCTCCGGATTACCGGCGGAAGCGATAGCTTGCGCCCCGGCAGCCATCACTTCCAGCATGCTGCGACCGGTGGCCTCGCTTTCCTGTCCTGCCGCAGCCTGAGCCTGTTTGCTTAACTCCCCGGCGGCTTGCTTTATCTCTTTGTCCAGGCGACCATCGGCCAGGGCTGATTGAATGCGCAGGTAAGGGGCAATGCAGGCCTGCAAATAGGGATGGGTGCTGCGGCCGATGCTGGGTGGATTGATATGCCCCTCATGCGCCCCGGCGGGCGATACCGCCAGCACGCTAAAGAGGAACAGGCTGATTATAAATCTGCGTAATGACATTTTGCGTCTCCCTTAGGAGCCTGTCGAACCCCAAAGTCCGATAGACTCCTAGAATGAATAGGATACAGCGGTAGAGAGCCTGTATTCCTCCAGCCCTTCGGCTCCCTGTTGCTCATCTTTCTGGTTTAAGTTTGTCCAGGTGGGAAACATCACCGCTGCCCCCATGCTTAACCTGTCGGCAAAGGTAATGCGTACTCCCGGCGTTAGATAAAGGATGTCGCCGCCGGTGGCCGGATCCTCTAGCCGGTTCTCATCTATATCTTTGGTCAGGTGCAGGTAGTTGGCCTCGCCGATCACATCAAACCGTGAAAGCCAGGCGCCTTTTTTCTCATAAATATCATACACGCCGGCTACATTTACCCGCCACTCGTTGGCGGCCTTGCCCTCGTTGGTTTGGGTAAAGGTACGGAACACGGTATCCGCCCCCAAGGTAAAACTCGGCAGTACCATTTTGGAGACCACTCCGGTAATGGAAAAGGTGGGCGCCCCGAAACCGGGTTGCATCCCCAGACCAAAGGTCTCATCGTGATTATCTTTATTGGTGGTAGTGCCGTTCGGAACTGTAAGACCGGCTAAAATGGAACATTTAAGATCATTCATGGTGTAGTCCGCACCCGTGCTATCATCATTGTCGAACAGATACCAGTCCTTAATGCCGTTCCGGTTCCCGTATTTGAATCCAAGCTGAAACAGAATCTCCACATCCCCAAAACCTTCGGAGGTTCCCAAATCATCCTGCTCCTTTACCGCATAGGGCAGAATGAGATATGGGGTAAAATAATCGGTTACTCCATAGCCGATTAATGTGTTGTAGAAAGTAAATGAATCCAGGTTCCCCGGCTCATCAAAGCGGTCGTATTTTTTATAAGGTACATATTGACACTTCTCATACAATAACCACATTCCCTTAACCAATGTCAGCGGCGAAGAGGTCTCCACCGGGGTTCCCGGGCCGAAGGCCGCCGATACGGCTCCGTGATGCGCCCAGGCATTACCGGTTATAAATCCACTGAGCATAAGTGAAAGCATAGATGCTATAGCTATCGTAGGCGATAGGTTATTTTTACTCATTACATCCTCCACATAAAAGTGTGTTTCTTCTCCCTGATAATTCGATTTTAGAGCAAACGTGTAATTCCATAAATTGGTTTATCTTTAACTGACCTAAGCTTTATTATCACCCCCCGGGACTTCGCCGGCCTGTAAGCAAAAAAAGCCACGAAGCTTTTAATTTGGGTCGAATTTACATTCAACCATCAAAGCCTTCGTGGCTTTTTAAAATTTATATTATTATCAGGCCGCAAATTTTTAACGCCGGGTTTCATACCCGCAGCTAGTTGTACTATCGCCCATAATACTACCGTCAATAATATGTGTTGTCAAGAAAAAACTTTTGAATAACCGTTAAACCAGGGTTGACTGGCAATTTAGCGCAAATGCCGCTCGCTACGAACCCTAAAGTCCAACAAATTCCTAGGTTTTATGTTATAATTTAAGTTAAGCCGACCGCTGGATTTATATCTTATAAACCTCCGCCCAGGGCAGATATGCGGCATCCCAGATACAGAATTACTCCAACTACAGCAGATATTGGGATCGAGGTGTGGGGCGGTGAGCTGGCGCAGTTGTTCACTAATGCGGCTGGCGCTATCCTGGAGCTGATTACCGATACCTCTCAGGTGAGAAAAGATATTGCTATAGAGTTTGAAGTTGAAGGCAGGGATACCGCCGGATTGTTGGTAAACTGGTTAAACGAGATAATTTTTCTGCATGAAGCAAAAGAAATGGTATTTGCCGAGGTTCAGCTGCTTGAGCTTACAGATTTTTATATCAAAGGGCGGTTGCAGGGTGAGGCGGTGGATCTTAACCGTCATCAGCTTAAGAATTCGATAAAGGGGGTAACCTACCATCGGCTTGATATTTCTCGATCAGGCGAGCATTAGTGGCGGCTGCAAGCAATTTTGGATGTCTGACAATACTTAACCTATGATATTAAGGAAGTGGTCATATGGCACTGATAGTCAACATAAAACAGTTGGATGAATATCGCTGGGCAGTGCCCCGGAATTATAGAGATGACATGCGGGTTCCCGGCCGGATATATGCTGATGAGCGGCTGATGAAGACCATTCTCAAGGATCAATCCCTGGAGCAAGTGGTAAATGCGGCGGCGCTGCCCGGTATTCAAAAAGCCTCGCTGGCTATGCCCGATATTCACTATGGTTATGGCCTGCCGATTGGCGGGGTAATAGCCACTAAAGTAGACGGAGGGATAATCTCTCCCGGGGCCACCGGTTATGATATAAACTGTGGAGTGAGGTTAGCGCGCACCAATATCAGGCGCAAAGATATTGAGCTTAATTTACTGAAAATATTGATGGATGCGCTGTATCAAAATATCCCGGCCGGAGTGGGTTCCAGGGGCCGGCTTAGCCTCTCACCGGCTCAGCATAAAGATGTGCTTCAAACAGGCGCCGCCTGGACGGTGAAACAGGGCTATGGCAGCCCGGAAGATTTAGAATGTACCGAGGCTGGCGGTTGCCTGGCCGGGGCTGATGTTGAAGCGGTAAGTCAGAAGGCTTACGAACGGGGGCGCCGCCAGTTGGGCAGCCTTGGTTCCGGCAACCATTTTTTGGAAGTTCAATATGTAGCACAAATATATAATGCGCCGGTGGCCCGGAAATTTGGTTTATTTGCCGATCAGATTACGCTGATGATACATTCCGGTTCACGCGGTCTGGGACATCAGGTATGCACTGATTATCTGGCCTTAATGGACAGGGCTGTTTCTAAATATAAAATAACTCTTCCCGACCGCCAGTTGGCCTGTGCCCCGTTTGACTCTCCCGAAGGACAGCAATATTTGTCTGCCATGCGGGCGGCGGCGAATTATGCCTGGGCCAATCGCCAACTGTTAATGCACCGGGCTAATGAAATATTGGAAAGGGTGCTAAAGCTATCTCCCAGAGAGCTTGGCTTCTCACTGGTATACGATCTGGCGCATAATATTATAAAGCTGGAAGAGCATACGCTGGGGGGCAAAAAGCTAAAACTGGCGGTGCACCGCAAAGGGGCTACCCGCGCTTATCCGGCGGGTCATCCCGAAGTACCCGCTATTTACCGGCAGGTGGGGCAGCCGGTGCTGATTCCAGGGGATATGGGGCGCTGTTCATATGTATTGGTGGGCACTCA
>JAJRUS010000052.1 GCA_024277675.1 bacterium
AAACCCTGATTTTCACGCCAATCCTTCTTTACCTTAACCCACAAATCCAGATATACCCGCGAGTCTAATAATTGTTCCATTTCCATTCTGGCGGCCTGACCGATTTTTTTAATCATTCCACCAGCCTGGCCGATTATGATTTTTTTCTGAGAATTATGTTCTATATAAATCACGCAGCGCATATAAAGCGGCCGGTTGTTATCCCCTTCGCGCATCTCTTCCACCATTACCGCAGATGCATAAGGAATCTCCTGGCGGGTAAGTAAAAAGACCTGCTCCCGGATTATTTCAGCCATGATAAAGCGTTCCGGCTGGTCAGTGAACATCTCAGGGGGGAAATAGCGCGGGCCGGCCGGCAGCACCTCTATCAGCTCCGCAATCAATTCCTCAATCCCGGAACCATTCAGCGCAGAAACAGGAATAAGTTGACGAAAGTTAAATAATTGCCGATAGTAATCTATAACCGGCAGCAGCTCAGATTTTTCTACCAAATCAATTTTATTAATTACCAAAAATACAGGTATCTTACTCTTAGGCAATGCCTTTAAGATATTTTTTTCTTCCTCCAGATTTGACCGCTGTCCGGTCTGAATCATAAACAAAACAGCATCTACCTGCTTTAAGCTTTGATAAGCCGCAGCCACCATGCGCTTATCCAGGGCATGCCTGGGCTTATAGATTCCCGGCGTATCCCAGAAGATAAGTTGCGCTTCAACCTGGTTCAGCACCCCCAGGATACGATTGCGGGTGGTCTGTGGTTTGGGAGATACTATGGTAAGCTTACGCTTTATCAGCCTGTTTAGTAAGGTGGATTTACCCACATTGGGTTGACCGATAATGGAGATAAAGCCGGATTTGAATTTTGTTTCTACTTGTGGGTTGCTTCTCATGACCTGAAATCCCCTATGCCTGTAGTTACTTGGCCTGAAGTCTAGCATTAAGCTACTCATAAATCAAGTGAGATAAGCTTAAAACCCCGTATTAACCAGATACATGTCAAATACTTTCATCCCGACAAAATTTTTCCGGCGGCCAGGTTGTAAAGATGCATTATAAGCAGCTGGGTTACAAGGGCTTTGCTGGAATATATACTTTTTCCCAGCGGGCAGTGTGTGAATTGCCTTTGATAGTAGTATATTATTTAAATTTTTTCATTAAATAAAAAAGCATGGTATTATGTTAATTAGGACTAAGTATGGTCTGAACCGCTTTTAAAATCACTAAAGGTAAAGATCGGCACAGGTGGAACAATGGAAATCAGCCTTAAAAATCCCTTAAGGAAAACCATATTCCTGCTGTGTTCTGTTTTTGTACATCTTATATTAGTGATTTTATTTTATCAGACACGATTAAATTTGCGTTATCAGTTAAGGGCGAAACTTCATAACTGGCAAAAGGGTGGGATAGTAATGAATATGGTTTCCCCTCTCAAAGCCGGTATTGTTCCACTTACTGCAAAACATAAATCCAGCGCCACTCCCACACATAAAACTCTGGCTAAGTCTTTACGGGAAAGTCCTGAGCGGATGTCGCCCCTTGGGGTTCGCAACGGGGCGAGTGAGAAACACAGGCCACTTTCCCGCTCATTTGAGACGAACAGTCATGACTGGAATAGTGGTGACTATTTAACAAAAACAAGCAGGAAAATGGACATATTCACTGCCGCCGTAGCAGAATCAGCCGGGGACAGACAGGCTCCCAGCCTGTCAACTCCAACAAAACAACTGGTTAAGGCTGAAATTAATCGGTTTTCCGGCATAGGGCTAAAGCAGCTTGCGAATAGTTCAAGGCCCACATCTCAACCGAAAATAATCAATCGGCGGCAGGTAAATGTTATTTCGCCTATAAATAGGGCAGAAGTAACCGCCACCGCTAAAATATCCACGCTGAACACCAAAGCCCAAGCCACAACCGCCGCCCCCGATAGCAAAGATTATGCTGCTGCCTCAAGTCTGGTAGCCAGAACAAAATCCTCGCTGTCATTCAAAATAAAAAATGTGCCTGACGATATGACCGCCGGCCGTCGGCAGGCTGTTTTTCCTAAGTCGGTTAAGCAGCAGCAGGAAAGTGCGATAATAACCGGGACGCAAACCAGGGAATTCCTGGTTAAAAAGCTAACTGAGAGAGATTACGCTCATCGGGGTAGCCAGGAAAAAGTTTCTGCGCCGGTTACCGGATTGAAAAGTGAAATTAAGAAACCGGCGTATATCCAGGGAATAAATAAAACAGCCAAAAAATCAATTGTACCGATAAAACAAAGTCGAATGGCTGCTAAGTCACTGACTGCACCCCGACTAACCAGGCAAAAGCCTGCTCCCCGGGATATAAAGCCTGCGCTTGCGCCTGCTGCTTTTACCACAGCAGATACGGCCTCAAATTTATTACCAACCAGGCCGCATTCCAGTAAAATGGTGCGTCAATCAAATCCTGCCGCCTCAACCGGCAATGGCTTTGAGTCATCCGCCATCAAGCACAAAATGGCTGGTGAAATAAATGCTATAACCCCCGCTACAGAAAAACGGGGTCGGACAAACCCTGTTTTATCGGCTGCAAATCACCGCTCCTCAGCCACTGGCCAAGGGGAAATAAGGGTTGCCGCTATCAGGAAAGAGTATAAAAACAGATTTTACAAATTAGGCGCTTCAAACAGCTTATCAAAAACCCCAACGGCCCCCTTAACCAGAATCAGCCAGCCGGCTGCCTCAATTCATTTAGATATTGACCGGCAAAATGGGGCTGATCAACCAATCACCGTAAACAAGCCCAATTATAGTGTACAAGGCCGGGTTACCCCAGGCGTAAAGCAGCTTTTCCTGAAAGTGAATGAAGACCTGACCCGGGTGAAGATAGATCAGGGTAATTTTCAGGCAGAAGCGGAGTTAGCGGATGGATTAAACCGGATGGAGATGATGGCCTTCAGCGCCAGCGGGCAAATCACAAAACAAACCTTTTCCGTATTATATGTACCCCCGGCTATTCAATTGGAGCGTAAATATAAACCCTCGGCCTGGACTACTTATATAAATGATAGATTTTCCGCAAATAGCGATGTTCATGCTATTGCGCTGGATAAATATAAGAACAAGTGGTTCGGTATGAATAGCGGAGTGGTTAAATACAACGGCTTGCGCTGGACCAGTTACACTTCCAGAGATGGGCTGATCTCTGATAAGGTGTATGCAATTGTATCAGATCAAAAGGGCCACTTATGGTTTGGTACGCAGGCCGGGGTCAGTCATTTTGACAGGCTGCAATGGAAAAATTATACCACCCGGGACGGGCTGGTAAATAATCAGGTGAATGCCATGGCAATGGATAAGCAAGGCAACCTGTGGTTCGGCACGCAGGGAGGGGTAAGCCGCTTCGACGGTACCGATTGGGTAAGCTATACCACCCGGGACGGGCTGGTAAGCGACCAGATAAATGCCGTGGTAGTGGATAAACAAGGCAACCTGTGGTTCGGCACGCAGGGAGGGGTAAGCCGCTTCGACGGCGCCAAATGGGTAAGCTATACCACCCGGGACGGGCTGGTAAGCGACCAGATAAATGCCATGGTAGTGGATGAACAGGGCAACCTGTGGTTTGGGACTAACGAAGGGATAAGCCGCTTCGACGGCGCCAAATGGGTAAGCTATACCACCCGGGACGGGCTGGTAAGCGACCAGATAAACTCAGTGGCGGTTGATAAACAAAACCGGTTGTGGTTTGGGACTAACGAAGGGGTAAGCCGGTTTGACGGCAAGCGCTGGTTGAGTTTCAACAAACAGGATGGCTTGTCCAGCAATAAAATTTATGTGGTATTAATTGAATCCAATCATCGTAAATGGTTTGGTACCGATATCGGAATTAGTGAGTTAAACGAAGCCGCCGGCAGCAGAGTTTATCGTTAAACCGTAAAACTTGGGGTTTGTGCCCGTAAATATTTGAGGAGTACCTTGAAAAATGGGCTATGTTGCTTTACTTTACTCGCTACGAACTCTAAAGTCCGACAAGCCTCCTAGCGTTTGTAATGGTAAGTTTTTCCGTCTATATCGGCGGTATAGCTTAATATATCCCAATTGCGGCTGTAAATAATCCGGCTGACGGTTATGTTGTGGCTTTTTCCGGTTTTGCTGCAGGAAAGTTTGAGCTGATAGCCGGCACGCTGACCGAGCTTGTTGTAAGTTATATTAGAAAAAATGTAAGTGTGAGTCTCAGCGGTGCTTTTACAACTGGTTTCGATCTTGTACCCGGTTTTTTGTTTTCCCTCAAAGGTCATAGCTGATGTTTTGCTGTCGTAAACGCTGGGGCAACGATGAGTATCGTCAAAATCAATACCGGCATCAGTTATTGATAAATCATCAACCACTTCCATCGTTTTTGCTGCTGTCGGCGGGGTTGGAGGTAACAGGGTTTGAGTTTTGACGGCAGGGGCAGGGGTGGTAGTGGGAGGGGGGGAAGTGCAGGCGATTACCGGGCAAAAAACAAAAATTATGCATAAACTGAAAACTTTTTTCATGTATCTTCTCCTGATAAAAGTTTTTTGCATGCTTTTACTTATATAATAGGTTATCATTACAATTTCGAAATGGCAAGAATAAATTACACGTTACTTAGAAACTTAACCAAGGAAGGGTATTGTGTTTATTGCGGAAGTATTGGGAACGGTAGTCGCCAGTGAAAAACATGAGGCATATCAGGGGCGGAAGATAATGGTGGTTCAACCTTTAGACCTGCAAGGCAATAGTTGCGGCAATTCTTTGTTGGCGATAGATGAGGTTCGAGCCGGGGTGGGCGATACGGTATTGGTTTTAAATGAGGGATCTTCCGCCAGACAGGTGGTTAATGATGACCTGGCGCCGCTTCGGGCGGTTATAATGGGAGTGGTGGATCATTACGGGCTGGAGATATAAAATCAGCTTAACCCGTTTATGCTCCAAATAAGCCTACCGACATAATTTAGCATATCAGGGACATGCTTACCCAACTATATTTTATCGCAAGTGCAAACTTGACTTTACTATTAGTTTTGCTAATATAATGCAGCAGTCGCAAAAAGCTTGCGCCGGCTAATTTTATGGTGGGGTTTACTGTAATAATCATGAATCATAACAACAAGTTATACATAGGCGTAGACGTCGGTTCCATCAGCGTCAAGCTGGCGCTGCTGGATGAAGAGCAAAACATCCTTAACACCAGTTACCATCGACATTTGGGTCAGCCGCTTAAAACCGTGAACCAGGCGCTGGGGCAGTTGCTTGGGCAGGTTGAACAACACCATATCTGCCGGGTAGGGGTTACCGGTTCGGCCAGCCGCCTGGTGGGTGAGTTACTGGGCGCTGAAATGGTTAATGAGGTGATTGCCCAATCTCAAGCCATAAT
>JAJRUS010000053.1 GCA_024277675.1 bacterium
ACAGCGCTCTTTTTCAATAATATCCGATATCCCTACCAAATCTGTTACAATTGCCGGTTTATTCAGGGATAGCCCTTCTATAATTGAAAGCGGGCAGGGTTTGTTAAATTCCGAGGTGGTAAAGGGCGCTACTACCGCATCAGCCTCATCGTAAATTTCCTGCATGTTTTTCACAATCCGGTTAATAAGATGTACATTGTTGCACTGGCTGCGATTGATAATTTTTTCTATAATTTTTGCCTGTTTTTTTCTCCACAAGAGCAAAAAGCGAACCCCTTTCAATCTTTCCGCCACCTGTAATAATAGATACACTCCCCGGGCGGTAAACATTTTTGGAAATATGGGAGCGCTGGCAAATAAAACGGTAAATTGTGAGTCAGTTGCTTTGTTTTTAGCCGGCACAGGAGTTACTCCAGGGTAAATCAACCGAATTTTGCCGGGTTCAAGCCCATAATCCATGAGTCTCAGTCTATCCATTTCACACTCCACCACCACAATTTTGGCTTTGTTTAAGGTTTCTATCGGAACATCTCTGGGTAATCCCCCGGAAACAGTCAACACCTTACATCCATTCTTCAGCCGGTTAAGATAATAGCTCTCCCCACCCCAACTAAACACATGTGATATATCAAATTGCCGCGCTATCAAAGGGACAAAAAAACGGCTGAGATTTACTTTCCGGTAACATTTAAACATCCGCCGGCCGATCTTAAATTCTTTATAGGGCGTCATTGAAAATATAAAGCTATTGCTAAAATGCGCATGTAATGTTTTGACTTCTTTGGAAATCGCCTCCATTTCCGGATTATAAGCCCCCAACCAGTAGATTATTCCTTTTGACATAGGATGACCCATTCATATGGATGCTCCGAGGGATATCGATCAAGCCTGTCAATAAGCCTTCTCGCCAAAGCGCCCAGCTTCAGTTTATGAAAGCGGGAGATATTAACCTGGATATCATAATGACTGATATTATTAGCCATATTAAGTGTTGCGAATTTGTTTTTTCTCATCTCAGCTATAATTTCTCCCCTGTCCCACAACTTATCATAAACCCCCAATTGGGCTGGATTAAGCTTGCTTCGGATTTTAGTTTCGGTAAAATAATTAGGCACATCGAAGATCAAAAAACCGTCTTTTTTTAAAACCCGCCAAATTTCCGATAATATCGTCGCCCGCTCGATATCTTGAAAATGCCGAATAAAGCGGAAGCTGAAAATCAGATCAAATGTGCCGGCTTTAAAGGGCAGGCAGAAGGCATCTCCACGCTGAAGCAGCCAGGGTATATTTGCTTCATGATTTTTAAGGCGTTCGGCTGCGCTTTTGAGCATCGCCTCGCTATAATCCATTGCATATCCCTGTTTCAGACCCACAATATTTGCAGTAACCCTTAAAGGGCCCGGCGCCAACTCAAGGGCATTCGCCAGCGAATGCCTGCTAATGATGTCATTTACAAAATCAACCTGTTTCTGGTGTTGAACCTGGGCCAGTGGAGTAGTGAACCGGCTGCTGATGTACCGGTCTACCAGGTCATGATTCCGATAATGTTCTCTAACTAATAGCTTATTCATTGCCTGCTGGCCCCCATATCAAAAAAACACTTCATGTTATGTGTTATGTATAATCATATATATCAGCTAGATATTAACCGATAGTTAATGTGTTACTTTAAGCTCAGATGAGTATAGTTTCAGCTTTATTAATTCCTTGTCTCACCCTCCCCGATCCCACTTAGAGCGCTTTTTCGGACTATAAATTGTAAATATCGGGTTTGTAGTAATGTAAATTATGCTTCATCCAATCGATGGTTTGCTCAAGCCCTTGCGTTAATTTAACTTCCGGTTTCCAGTTCAGCAATTCCCGGGCTTTTTTATTATCCGCCTGCAACCTTTCCACTTCACTGTTTTTTGGCCGTACCCGCGCCTCATCATAAACAACTTCAACCTCCGCCTGCATAATTTTCTTTATTTTGTCAACCAGTTCGCCCACCGATATTGTTTGATTCGAACCAATATTAATAACCTGGCCGGGGGTATCGGGGGATTCCGCAATTTTAATAAATCCGGCTACTATGTCGCCTACATAATTAAAATCCCTGGTAGGATGCACCGAACCCAGCCTTATTCGCTTGCGCCCCTGGAGCGTTTGGATAGTAATGGTCGGTATCACCGCCCTGGCGGACTGTCTGGGGCCGTATGTATTAAAGGGTCTGCAAATGGCCACCGGCAGGTTAAATGATCTATAAAAACTTTCAGCCATCATATCCGCCCCGATTTTGGTGGCCGAATAAGGCGATTGCCCCTGCAGGGGATGCCGCTCGTCAATAGGTACATATTGCGCCGTTCCATAGACTTCACTGGTGGATGTGTGCACAATTTTTTCCAGCTTAAATTCCCTGGCGGCCTGCAAAACATTCAGCGTACCCACCACGTTGGTGGCCACATAAGACTCAGGCGAAAAATACGAATATGGAATGGCAATCAGGGCGGCTAAATGAAATACGATCCGGCGATCTTTTACCGCCTGGCTTACCCTATAGGCATCCCTGATATTTCCACTAAAAATCTCTATATTGTTTTTAATCTCTTTGGGAAAGCTATCGATCCAACCCCAATTATTAAACGAGTTATAATATACAAACGCCCTGACATCAGCCCCAAGCCTGACCAGCCTTTCAACCAAATGGCTGCCGATAAAACCGCAACTCCCGGTTACCAGTACCTTTTTTCCCGTCCAGTTCATGCCGTATCACACTCTTCTGAGCAGAGGATTGCATCCCCTATATATAAATTCCGGTCCTCGTGCCGTTGGCTGTTGCCGCCGTCATTGACAAACGATATTTTTAAATCTCCCTGATAATCCCCGGTGAGTGGAAATCGAAAATGAAAATCCTGCCAGCGAAGATTACTGACACAGACCACATCGAGTATCTCATCATCCACCCTGACCACCATAACCGGCCAGCTTCCATTTGCCGGGGAAGCCTTGGCCTTGATGATAAATTCAGCCAGACCCTCCTGGCCCCCTTTTAATATCAGGGGAGCGGAAATAGTGCCCGCCCAATACATCTCTCCGTTTTGATAAACATATTTCCGGGCATAGGCCTCCGCTCTTCCCGTCCAGCTACTTTGTTTTATAAGCTTTACGGCTGCATAATCCATGCGGTCGGCCACATCTTTTGCTTCCCGCAGCCTACCCTCTTCCTTATAACAACGCCCTAACAGAGAAAATGCTGCTGTGCGTTGATAAGTATCCAACAAATCGACTTCCAGGCCCCCCAACAGCTTTATGGCGGCCGGATAATTGCCTTGTTTATACCAAATGCCGGCTTTTAAGAGTTGTAAATCGGCATCATTCTGCATAACCTTAATTCCGATTACCTGCCGGGCTATTTCATTCAGCAATTCACTATCGGTGACCGGTACCTTCTTAGCGGCATGGCTAAGGCTCTCTATTGCAGCTTCAGAATCTCCCTTTTTAAGTTGCCGTTTGGCCCGGTCAAGGTATAGCCCGGCGTAGCTTAAATCAATGTTTTTATTGAAGCTATCATCCAGGTATGCCGGAAAATTTTTCCTCACATAACGGTAATAGCCTGCCACCTGTTCAAGCGCCCTTAAAACACCCTCGGTTTTCCCCTTTTCCGCCAGTCCCCGCTGGCCTTTTTCCGCCAACAGATACTCAACCCTGGCCATCTCAACCGCATACTCTTTAAGCATTTGTTGCTTAATTAAAAATTTGGCAAAATTCCTGTGCCTGATGATACTTCCGGGTACAATTCTTTGAACCAGCTTATAGTCGCCGATAGTCCTCCAGGCGGCAGCTAACAGGCTGTCAAAATAGTCCTCATCCAATTCAACCGCTTTTTTGAGAATTTCTATGGCTTTTGTTTGCCGCCGGGGTGATAAATATTTCCAGTTGTTTAAATAATAGGAACCGGCTTTATAACGCACCTCAGCATTTGAAGGGCTTAAATAGCCGGCTTTTTCAAATGCAGCCAATGATTTCAGATGAAATGAGACGGGTCTCAATAAGGCATATGCCCTGGCTGAGGCTATATAATAGCGGCTATTCGACGGATTCAGATAAATCGCCCGTTGAGCATTTTTTATGGCTTCACCTATCAGCTTGTTTCTTTGGGTAATATCGTTCCATACCGTTGGTTTAATGGTTTCTTTTATATATAAATTGGCCAATTTGTAATAATAATCGGCATTTGTCGGCGTCAATTTAATGGCTTTATGTAATAGTACGGTTAATTCAGCGTCTGACCCGCTGGTTTCTATATTTTGCCAGAGAGAGCTTGTATCAGCCGGATAATACCGGTCGGCCAGATATTGTTTACCGATGGAAACAGACAGCGCCAATAATATGATAAAGCCTGATATGGCCTTAAGCGTAAACAACATATCCCTAAAGTTGCGTGACCGCACTCCAACTCACCCCCATGATAACTACCAGCAGCATAATATTTGCCGGAATATGCATATTGAAATCGGTAAGACTGTGAACTGACATAGCTACCCCCCCGCCTATGCCTCCCAACACCAGCCCTTTAACATAAGTGGATTTTCGGTTGAACCACTTTACAATCAGTTGCCGCCAGAAACAGCCCGCCAGTCCCATAATCATCAAAAAACCGACTATTCCGGTCTCAGCCGCCAGTTCCAGATAATCGTTGTGTGCATGGTAATAATTGGCTTGGGCCAGACTATGTTTATATTTGGGAAATATATAGCGATAGCTCCCCAAACCGCTTCCCCAAAGCGGAAAGTCCTTGATTAACAACATAGTATCCCGCCAGATAGCCGGTCGGCCCCCCTCGGCGACTATTTCTTAAGGAAGCAGGGAGAATCTACTGATTACCGGGTTTACCCCCAACCACATACCGGCCGAAATACCCACCACTAATACAATGGAAATAAGCTTAAAAATAATTTTACTCCTCATGTTCCACATCAACAAAACGCTCATCACGGCCAAGGCTGCCAGCATACTGAAAATTCCCATCCTCGACTGTGAGAGAATTACTCCCAGCACCATAATGCTGACGGCAAAAACCGATAATGTCAGCTTGCTGCCCCGTTCACTGGCCAGCCGGTTAAAAAAACCGCGTATACCTTTTATCGGGCTTTCCGGTAACTTGAGCCATTGATAAATCACCATCCCCAGGCTGAGTGAAATTACCAGCTCAAGATAGCCGGCGAAATGATTTCGATTAACGAAAGTTCCGCTGGCACAGTCGGTATAATATTTCTTTTTATAAAAGAAGATATATTGGTGGCCGCTTAAGTATTCCAGTAATCCATAAACAGCCTCAAAGCAACCCACCAACATAATAACTACCACCAGGCGATTAATCTGCTTTCTGGTGGTTATGTTCCGGATTATTAAGTAAAATAACCCGACATAAGATAAAAACTTAAACAGCTCCAGCCTGGTGGCATACGGATAAACAGATATAGGCCGCCAATCGCTTTTTAAATCAACCGGCTTAGGTCGACGGCCCGGAACTCCGGCTGCTGCATCACTGCCCCGCACACCATATTCCGGCAATACCGCCTGGTATAAATCATATGTATGCGGCGACACATATTTCATAACCGCTTCTGGTAGTGGGATTAATTGGAATAGAAGTAAGCCCGCAAAGGCCGTCACCAACAAATTCAGCAGCGGTGTTTTGTTGGTCGTAAGCTGATCAGCTACTAATAACCGTCTGCCGGCTATCCGCTTTATTATCCACATACCAACCAATAAAATAACGCCCAACTCCATTATGGAATAGGCCCATATATGCACTGAACCAAATGCCAAAGGGGTGAAAATAACCAGAAATATCACCCCTAATTCAATAAATCTATTCGAGAATTTTAATGTTTTGGCTGAGTTCATAAAATGACTGCCTGGTTAAAGGGTTATTACATCAGGCTTTCTCCATTCATTATGGCCTGTGGATTACTGTTTACTAATGATTCGGCCTGGGCTAGCCCCACAATTCGGGCAGCAGCCTCCACTGCCGACGAGAGCAACGGCGGACGATGGTCAATGGAATGGGCGTCGCTGGCTATCAGATGCACCATATCAGCCCGCAGCAGTTGCTTAATACACTTTCTGGAGCGGGAACCGAAACCGTTGGTCATACTCATGGCCGTCACTTGTATTAAGGCCCCTTGTTGCACAATTTCCCGCAATAAGAACGGATCTTGTTGAATGGCAATATTTCGCTCAGGATGGGTAATAATGGGAGTTAAACCCCTGGTTTGCAGCTCGAAAATAAATCGCCCCAAATACCGGGGGAAGATAACGGAGGGAATTTCCAACAGCAGATAACGTTTCTTTTCTCCAATGGTTAATAATTTATCTGATTCCAACAGGCTGAATATCCCGGGATCTAAATAGACGTCGGCGGCTGGAGTTACATCTAAATCCAGCCCCGCTTCGTCAAGCCGGTCATTCAACTGCTGCACCTTTTCCTCAATAACTTTACTTGAAATGCGGCTTTCCGGGCTAATGTGGGGAGTGGCGGCAATATGGGTGATGCCGTCCTGCACTGCCATTCGACACATCTGGAGAGTTTCCTCCCAGGTGTCCGGGCCGTCATCGATTTCAGGTAAAAGATGATTATGTAGATCAATCATAACTTAGACCACCGCCCCGGCTGGTTTGGCCTGGCCGCTTTTTTCCTTGTCTTTACCGTAGTAATAATAATTGTAGTAATAATATTTAGAGTGATAGTAGTCCCCGTGTTTAACATCAAAGTTATTCAGCACTACCCCCAAAAGCTTAGCCTGTTTACCAGCCAACATTTGTTTACACCTGACCACTACATCGCGACTGGCCCGTCCGCTCGAGACAACCAGCAAGGATTGGTGTGTCAGGTTGCTCAATATAGTAGAGTCAGTTACCGCTATGGTGGGAGGAGAATCTATTATTACCCGGTCAAATTCCTGCTCCAGTTTAGCCAACAACTGCTTCATTTCTGCTGAACCCAACAGCTCGGCAGGATTGGGTGGAATATGTCCACAGGGCAACACGCTCAGGTTGGCTATCTTTGATTCCTGCACCGCCTGTTTAAGCTCACCTTGTCCCACCAGTAAGCTACTCAAACCCACCGAATCGTCCAATCCGAATACTTTATGTATCCTGGGCTTGCGCATGTCAGCGTCGACCAACAACACCCGATTGCCCGCCTGCGCCATACTGATGGCTAGATTACAAGCAGTTACCGTTTTCCCCTCTCTGGGTTCGGCGCTGGTAACCAACAAGCTTCGCTGTTGCTGGTCGGTGGAAGAAAAAATCACCCCGGTACGAATGCTGCGGTAGGCTTCGGAAAAGGTGGATTTGGGAGCATCGTTGGTAATACTCTCCGGCACAATTCCATTCTTGCTTTTAATCGCCGGAATGAGTCCCAACAGCGGCAAATTGATATAGCGCTCGATGTCATCAGTGGTTTTGACGGTATTATCCAGATATTCAAAGAAAAATGACAAACCGCCGCCAAACAGCAACCCCAAAACAACGGATAGTAATATATTCAACTTGATTTTTGGTCTGACCGGTTTTATGGGAATTTCAGCTTTATCTATAATGCGAATATTGCTGCTTATCAAGCCTCCGGTAAGATTGGTTTCTTTAAGGCGTTTCAGCAGAATATTGTACATCTCCTTATTGCTTTCCAACTCCCGCTGTAAAGCTCCGTACTTGATACCCTTCTGATTCATGGCCAAGGCTTCTTTCTTCAGCATTTCCAGACTGCTATTCAGTGATCTCTCTCTGGCTTTGGAAACCTCGTACTCAATTTTCATACTATTGGCAATCTTATCGACTTCGGAAGCTATTTTTTGCTTTAAAAGACTCAACTGCGATTTAAGTCTCAAAATTTTAGGGTGTCTGGATTTATACCTTTTTGAAATATCAGAGTACTCCCGCTGTAATTCCACATATTCAGATTTCACTTTCCTTATCAGCTCATTGTTGATTACCGCCGGCATGGACTCAATCATCTCAGGCTTTTTATAGAGCTGCAGCAACTGGTTATATATAGTCTCCAGTTCAATGCGGTTGGTCTTAGCCTCAATCACTTTGCTGCTTAGCTCCGAAAGCTTCTGCAATACAATATTTTGCCGTTTTTCCAACGAAATAATGTTCTGTTGCTCTTTATATTTCTGCAAAGATAGTTCAGATTTCTCCACCTTTTGCCTTAGCCCCCCAATTCTCCCCATAAGCCATTTAACCGCCTGTTGCGAGGCTACCAGATTAGTCTCCATATTCTGATCGATATAACCCTGGGCTATGGAATTGGCCATCGCCGCCGCCAATGCAGGGTCTTGGGCTTCGGCCGATATATCCACCAGACGACTATTTTTTATCGGCGTTATAATTATGCGCTCCAGGAACTCATTTACTAAAGCCGATTCAGCCTCAGCGGCGCTTATTTCTTCTTTCGATAATGCAATTCTAAATGACCTTTGCAGCCATTGTTTCAATTTACCCAACAAACCCGGTTCATCAGGCATAAACTCAGGCTGGTTGGCCAAATCCAGTTTATTTATCACCCGCCTGGCCAGGGAACGGCTCACTAATATCTTATATTGGGTTTGATAATAGTCGCTATTGGAAGTATCCAACTGCATCACTTCTTCAAAAGACAAAATATTGGGGTTTTCTTTTTCGATTAACAATTGGGTGGTAGCCCGATAAATGGGCTTCATCTTGAACGAACCGACGGTTACTACAAACACAATGATCAGGAGAAAAGTAATCAACGTCCATTTGCGTTTTTTTAAAATCCATATATATTCTTTTAAATGTGTCTCTTTTTGTTCTTCAGCTTGATTCATAAATCCTAATCTCCCCGGCCATTGACATCAGAAGAAACTCTCGGATACGATTACCATATCTTCAGCTTTCAGTACCACATCCCGGCGTTTGTTGCCTTCCATTATCTCTTTCAGGTCTACTAAAATACTCTTTTCCTGCCCGGCTTCAACTCTGATAACCTTAGTGCGCCTGGGAGCTGCAATCCTGGTTAAACCACCCGCCATAGTTATGGCCTGCATCACGGTAATGCTTTTCCCTTCCAACTTAAACGAACCGGGATTCTTTACCTCCCCAAGCACAAAAATGGAATCTGCTTTAGGGACATGAATAACATCTTTATCCTGTACCATTATATTTCGAGTTATATCGCCTTTGACCAACAATTTATTCAAATCAACCACAATAGGCTCTTCAGCATTATGGGAAAGCATGCCCTTAGAACCTGGCCGGGATCTTAATAAAATCAGCGAACTCCCACCATCTTCGGTAATTCCCTCAGCCCGGGAAATCATCTCCAGCACAGTAGCATCCCCCATTAATTCATATGAACCAGGCTTATTTACCGCACCCAACACGAAAACCTTTTTACTGTGATATCCTTCAACAAAAACCGAAACCTGCGGATTTACCAAATAATCTTTAGCCAACAACCGGGTTAGCTTGTACTCCAGACCAGTCACCGTCAAACCGGCTACCTTCAGGTTTCCCAGTAGCGGAAAAGATATCATTCCCTCACTACTTACCCTTACCGTTTTGGTTAAGTCGGCTTCTTCATAAACGCTTATCTTTATAACGTCACGAGAGCCGATTTTGTAATCTTGATTAGCCAGAGCAGGCACAGCCAATAAACACATCATCGAAACCACAAGCATAATATTCCGGTAGCTGGCCTTGCCGCTTAAGCTATATTTTTCAAACACCCTTATCTCCTCAACTAGAAGACTACGCTTACATATACCGAACCTTGATTATCTTTATAACTCTCAACGGTAGAATTGGAATCCCGGGTCTGATTCTTATAGTCAGCGCCTACAGTAAGCCACTCCTGGATTTTGTATACCAAACCAATGTTTCCACTAAGAATATTATCCCTTCTTTTTTCTCTGTCCCCGGTTTCAATATCAACCGTCCTGTGCCCATAACTGTTATAGTAGTAGTCCGCACCCAGCTTGATACTTACCCTGCCCAGCAGTTTCTGGGTAAGTCTCACTGATCCCATGTTTTCAACATAATAATCGTTGTCGGCAAAGGATGATTCCACTATGCCTCGCTTAAGCTGTATGCTGGCCGAAGTCTTGGGAGTAAAGTTGACCTCCATTTCCCCTGAAACCACCCAGGTATCCTTATCATTTTTCTTGCTCCCATCCAAATTGCTATTATCATTATAATTCTTCCACTGATACCCGGCCTTAAGGGTTCCGGTTGATTTGCCGGTTATATCCCACTGCACACCACCCATTACCTGGTGGAATTTAGAGCTACTGTCATCTAAGGTATCGTCGTCCCTTGCATCAAAATAACTAACTACTCCGTAATGATATTCCAGTATGGCTGAGGTTTTGGGTAATAATGTAATGTAGAGGCCCGGGCCAAATTCTTGTATGAAGCGATTTAAGTCCCGGTACTCAGTTGGCTTATATTTATGATACTCGGACAAGTAATCCAGCTGTAAGGCAAAATTGTCGCTAAACATAGCTCCAATACTGGCATTACCATTGTTCTGCTTCCGATCTACCCGGTCCACCAATTCACTGGTGGCATAATCTGAAGTATCCTGGTAAATTTCATTCAGTTTTATGAATACTCCGGGAAAGTTGAAATCAAAGTTACCAAAAAGACTATGGTTTTCTGAATCCTGACTGTCATATTCCTCATAGCGAATTATGTCGACCGTATAGCCCAGGTTAAAATAATGATCCTCTTTCTCCAGAGTGAAGTTAATTCCAGGGGTAATTATCCCAAATTCATCAGCCTTTTCATCCTCATAGTTCAAAAATACATTGTCATCCACTCCCCCGGTCAGGGCTAGCTTAGGATTAATCTCTACCAACCCAACCTTTAAGTTTCCTACTGCAAGTGCGGACGTACCGGTGATAAGAATCACCATCAAAGCGCTACCCAAAGCTGACCAAACAATACGGTATTTCATTGCCTCCTCCAGCCCTTAATGAGGTTATATTTATACGTAGACCTGTAAAATATGCTACTGGCTCGGACTGGCAGGCTCTACAGGTTCGGGAGCCCCCCCGGCCGCATAAGGGAAAATCGGTACTACTTTCGCCTGCACCCCGGTAACCGTCGGAGTAAGATCAAGTGGGGCTTGACTTACGTAGATAACCTCTCCACCCTGCATAAGCGCCAGAGTATCACCCTCACAATTAATATAATCAGCGCTACCACTTAAAATCCTGATTCCCCCACTTTCTGAAATTGCAACTTCGGTGTTGGGTTTCATTAATAAAAAACCGCATGTATTAAACCTGATGCTGAGCTTTCCAGTGCATTTGAGCTTATTACCCAGAGCCAGAGTCATGCCCTCCTCAAGTTTAATCAACTCACCCATTTCACTGACCATCCAGGCCTTACCGTTCAATTTGGTAACTACCCCTATGGTCTGATCGGCAGCCTTGAGCGAAACTGGTGAAACGCTGTCATATCCCACTATCAAAACACCTAATAAAACAACCAGCCAACCATATTTCCAACCCTTGCGCTTCATGGCACCCTCCTTGTGCTTGAGCTTTGTTTTACCTGCTACCCCTATGAACATGTCCCGTGTTGCCATATGTGTTTCTGGTGACTGCTTTATACGTAAAGCAAATATTAACGTTTCGTAATATCGTTGTCAAGTATAGAGTGCTTGTTTTGGGGTTAAGTCGAACTTAAGTGTTGTATAAATCACACATGGCGCTGCAATTAATACAAATTCAAGCGGCTCCAACTCTTTTGGGTATAATTAAACATAAGCCATAACCCGTTGTTATATATACAGACAAATGCTATCTACCCCTCAGATTTTCAGCTAAAGCCTACAAAATATTTCCATATTTTACTTGACAAAAATTCAAGTTATTGCTATATTCAGGTTGATAGTTGGCTGGAAGCCGACACTAAGAAGTACTTGCTATATAAGTTTAATGGGTCACGAAGGCTCTAAGCGGCAGAAAGTTGAAGCTTGGTTTTCGTGATTTTTTTATTGGAGCCATGAAGGTTTCTAAATCCCTACTGAATTGGGATTTAACTTTCATGGCTTTTTTTGTTTTTAAAAACCATGGAAAACGCATTGAATAGCTGGGAAAGGGGGTGTTTACCATGAAGCTTAACCATGTCGCCGAATTGAATAAAATAAGCGGACTACACGGTCATGTTTGCTTTGGCCTAGCGGTGGGCTATCGCGCCGCCTGCCTGGCCAGGCAGGAATTTGCCATAGGCGCTACCGGAAACGATCAGGAAATAGTTGCGGTAATGCAGGAGAGCAATTGCTGTGAGGACGCCATCGCCGCAGTTACCAGTTGTTCCTGGCACATGGGCAGCATCATCTATCAAGAGTGCGGCCGCTATGTGTTTATATTCTATAACCACTCAAAAGGCAAGTCATTGCGGCTTTCTTTAAAGCAAAACCTACACTGCGCAGCCGAAGAGATTCATCGGTTGAAAGAGAAAGCAATCTTGGCTACTGAGGAAGAAAAAGAGGAATTCCGGGAGCTTAATCGGCGACTTGTAAAAATGATTCTGGCGACAAAAGACGAGGAACTGTTTGATATAGAGCGGTTTGAAATGTCTGTATTACTGAAAATAGACCGTTATGAGTCTTTATACGTTACTAAATCAACTGAGTCTCCGGGCGCTTAAATAATAACTTCCGGATGCTTAGGTTTTTTCCCTTAACTAACAAGGAATGTTTATGAAAAAGAAGTTGAAGTTAATAAGTTTACTATTATTTGGTTTTGTGCCGTGCACCATTTTTGGCGTAAATCCAGGCTATGCCACCGAACACGAAGAGTTGGAGGCAAGAGTCAAGGAACTGGAATCAGTGGTGTTGGGCCATAAGCGTCACCCGAAACACCCGCTTACTGATTTGAATATAACCGGCGGCATGACCGGCGTGGTTCAGGGTAGCCCTGATGTGACTCGCTGGGACGAAGGTGATGCCGGCTGGGATACCGATGCTTCTACGCATGCCACCGGTTCAATAGATTTAGTGTTTGAGTTTCCCATTGCTGACAATCATATGGCCAGCCTGTTTTTGGAAGCCGGCGCCGGCGATGGGCTGCAAGCCGCCATTGAAGAGGGTATCAACAGGGGAGTGATTGAGATGTTGCTTAACAGTATGGGCGACGACGAATTTGCGGAAATAGCGGATAAGCTGGAGACATCCGTTGAGGAGGCCAGAGACACCCGCAGGGGTGAGCTGGGAGAAGAACTGGAATTTGGGCGACTGCTGCATGGTATTAATGACGATGCTATCGGCTTCGGGAATTCCGGCGAGTCGGATGTGCATGTGCTGGAAGCCTGGTTTGAAGGCAGTTATTTTAATGGGTTGTTTACGTTAACCATGGGCAAGGTGGACCTGACCAATTATCTGGAAGCAAGTGCGGTGGCTAACGATGAGACCGCCCAGTTTCTCTCCAGTGGTTTTGTCAACAATCTGGCGATAGATTTTCCGGATGAGAACGGCCCGGGAGTACGGCTTAGTATAGACCCGACTGATTTTATGGAAATCAATTTAGGGGTGGCGGATGCCAGAGGTGGATGGGATAATATTTTTGACAACGGTTTTGGTATGCTGGAATTGAATATAAAACCCAGAATCGGCGAATATGAGGGTAACTATCGCTTCTATGGCTGGTTAAGCGACAAAGACTATGAAAACTTTGACAGCGGCCAGCAAGAGAGCTATGGCACAGGTTTCGGCATCAGCGCTGACCAGCAGTTACCGGGTGGGCTGACCATATTCGCACGGGTGGGGATGATGGACGACGATATTTATGCGGTGGAAGCCGCCTGGAGCGCCGGCGCCCAGCTTAGCGGCGTATTATGGGGTCGGGATGATGATGTGATTGCCTGCGCCTATGGTGAAGCGCTGTTAAACGACAATCATCCCGACTGGCAGGAATTGGAAGCGCTGGATATAGCCACCGATAATGAACAACAATTCGAGGCTTACTATAGCCTGTCGGTAAACGAAAACACCACTATCTCGCCCGATGTGCAGTTAGTCATGAATCCGGCGGGCATTGCCGGGTTGGATGACATCTGGGTATTCGGCGCCCGGGCGCAGATTAACTTCTTCTAATTAAGGGGGGACATTTAAAGCATAGCCTGTACACGGAAAGTTCTCATATAACACCAACCAACACTTAACCGGACAAGGAGAATAAAAATGTGGAATTTTAAACGTAGCTGTTTTATAATGGGTTTGTTTCTCGGACTTTGTTGCCTGAGCGTCCCGGCCCCGGCCCTGGCCCATTTCGGGACGCTGATTCCCTCGGATGATATAATCAGCCAGGGGGATAGCAGGACGGTCAAGCTGGAAGTCAAGTTTATCCATCCGATGGAATTGCAGTACATGGAAATGGTCAAACCGAAGCAGTTCGGGGTGTTATTCAGGGACAAGAAAATCAACTTGTTAAGTACGCTTAAGTCCACCAGAGGCAAGGCCCCTAACCAGGAAAAAGAATTCACTTTCTGGGAAACCAACTACAAGATCAAGCGGCCAGGGGTATATACCTTTTACATGGAACCCACCCCCTACTGGGAACCGGCTGAAGATTGCTACATTGTTCATTACACCAAGGTTGCTATATCAGCCTTTGGTGCGGAATCGGGCTGGGATAAGCCGGTGGGGCTGGAAACCGAGATTATTCCGCTAACCCGCCCCTTCGGGTTGTGGACAGGTAACGTTTTCACCGGCAAGGTACTGGTTAATGGTAAACCGGCGGCCAATACGGATGTGGAGGTAGAATACTTAAACGAATATTCCGGAGCCAAAACTAAAATAAATCCGCCGTCAGATCCTTATGTAACCCAGGTGGTGAAAACCGACTCAAACGGCGTATTTACCTATGCCATGCCCAAAGCCGGCTGGTGGGGATTCGCCGCCTTGAGTACGTCTGCCAAGAAGATAAAGGGTAAAGATATTGAGATCGGGGCCGTGTATTGGGTGAAAACCATAGACTTAAACTAGTGGCAAACAATTTATAGCTGTTGGCGGGGGCTTGTCCCCGACAAGCCCCTTAAGCCGCTAAAAACAACGGGAGCGTAATAACATGAAAAAAAGTAATTTCGGAAAGTTCTTGCTCAGCCTGACGCTTTTTATAAGCCTGTTGCTGGTAAGTTCTGAAGCCTCAGCCCATAAGGTGAATATATTTGCCTATGCGGAGGAGGGCATGGTCTACACGGAAGGCTATTTCCCGGACGGCAGAAAGGTTGAGGGGGGTAAGGTTGAGGTATACGACAGCCAGGGAAATAAATTGCTGGAGGGCACCACCACTAAAGAGGGTACCTTTGATTTTAAAATCCCCAAAGTGGATGATTTAAAAATCGTGCTCATCGCCACCATGGGGCATAAAAACTCATTTACTATATATGCCGATGAGCTGGCGGAAGCAACCGCTGGAGTGGCAGCGGAACCAGTCGCACAAGTGGCCCGGACTCCGGCGGAACAGACTGGGGCAAAGGTAGCGCAGGTACCGGCTAAACCCAGCCGCAGGCGTCGCCGGGAGCCTGAGAAAGAGTCATTTCCGGTGGCCGGGGTGTTCGGTGGATTGGGCTTTATTTTCGGCTTAACTGCGCTGATCATGCAATTTAGCGGCAAAAAGAAGGGTTAAGATTCAATAGAGATTATACTGAACATTGACGCTATGAAGAGTAAGGCTACGCTAAGAGATGAGACAGTACGGTTATTGTCAAGGAGAACTTTTAATGTTAAGCAATCATTTTAGCCTGATCGGCGGCGGCCATCACGGTCATGGGGGATTTTCCTTTTTGGGTCTTGACTTTGGCCTGATTACAGGGTTGCTGCTCATCTCCTTTATAATACTTGCCGTATTAAGCAAGTTGATAAAAACAGAGGCGGCTTCCGCAAAAAAATGGCACCAAATCGGTGTCTACGGGGCAACGATTGTAGTTCTGTTTCATAGCATCTACAATTATATTATCCACTTCAAGCCCTGAGCGATGAGCAGATGGGGTAAAAAACATGGTAACTCGTAACCAAGCTGTCAGCACAAAAATTATGTGGGGTTGGCTTACCCTGGTTCTGATAATAACCACAATCGGTTCCCTATTGTACAAACCGTTTGGGCCAATGGCCTTAATCGGGGGAATGGATTTCGGCTTTGTCACTGGCTTGCTGCTGGTAAGCCTATTGATTATAAACCTTATTCTCGGAGTTCTAATGGAATACACCAGGGTGCGGGTAAACTTAGACCTTCACATCCTGACCGGCGCTAGTCTCCTTGCCTTCGGTGTTATTCATGCCCTTTATAACTACAATATATTGTACTAGTGTCGTGTCAACCGTAACTTGTCGTATGACCAGGAATTGTAATTCCCGCACAAGCGGGAATCCAAGCTGTTTTGGATGCCGGATCAAGTCCGGCATGACAAGCTTGACACAACACTAGCTTCATAGATAATAGGAGTTAAAATAATATGCATATCTCGGAAGGCGTATTACCCCCTCAGGTATGGATTGGAGGGTTTGTGGTAGCCGGGGGAATTCTGGCCGCCACTGTTAGAAAAATGAAAACCGATGAGTTACCCAAAATATCAGTAATTACGGCAGTGTTTTTTGTGGCTTCCCTGATTAATGTCCCCCTGGGGCCTACCAGCGTGCACCTGTTATTAATCGGCCTGGTGGGGGTGGTGCTGGGTTGGACGGCTTTTGTGTCCATCTTTCTGGGGCTGACTCTGCAGGCATTGCTGTTTCAGTTTGGGGGAGTAACCGCCCTGGGAGCCAACGCCTGCATGATGGGCATCCCTGCCCTGTGTGCTTATGGTATCTTCAGCTTGCGAAAAAGGTTCAAAATCAAACACCGGGAAGCCGTATTCGGCGCCATAGCCGGAGCCTCGGGGACTTTGCTGGCCGGGATTTTTCTGGCCGGATTTTTAGCCTTATCGGGAGATCAGTTCTATGGGGTGGCTAAGTTGGCCTTATTAGCCCACATTCCGGTAATGATTATTGAGGGAGCGGTTACCGGCTTCGCCGCCGCTTTCCTGCACAAGGTAAAACCCGAAATTCTGGAAGGAAATGCGCTAGATGCATCCCGATATTGATAAATACGCTCATATTACATCGCCTATCCACCGTTGGGACCCCCGGGTAAAGATTGCTTTCCTGGGGGTACTCATTATTACCATTGCCACCTTGAACAAACTCCCCCTTATAGCGGTGGCCTTTGCCTGCTGTATTGCTCTGGTGCTCATTTCCAGATTACCGGTTTCCTTTGTTACCAAGCGGCTTTTACCGGCCACCTTCCTCCTCCTTCCTTTCTTCATCATCATTCCCCTCACCATGCCCGGCGAGACGGCGGTCAAAATACTGGCTTTCTCCTTTAACCTGGAAGGGCTGGTAATTGCGTCCAAGGTTTACCTGAAAGCCTTATCCATCGTAATGCTGATTATTACCATTATGGGCACCGCCCCGTTCACCGACTCGCTGAAGGCCATGGAAAGACTTAAAATGCCGTCTATGCTAGTGCAGATGACCCTGTTTACCTACCGTTATATCTTTGTATTCTTAATGGAGACAAAACGTATGAATACCGCCATGTGCTCCAGAAATTTTATTAAAAAGACCAACCTCCATACGCTTAAAACCATGGGAAACTTTGTGGGAATGCTCTTGGTGAGGAGCTTTGAGAAGGCGGAGAAAATCTATCAGGCCATGCTCTCGCGGGGATACGACGGGGTGTTGAAAACCTTCTTTGAATATAAAATTGTGGCGCTGGATTACGTTAAAGGAAGCCTGGTGATGATTGTATGTATAACATTGTTTATTGGAGATAAATTATTATAAGACGGACAACCTTAAAAACTAGGAGTCTGTCGGACTTTAGGGTTCGTAGCGAGGAAAGTAAGAAACATAGCCCATTTTTTCGGTCATTTGAGGCGAATAGTGTATCTATTTAACGAAAATGAGCGGGAAAATGGATATGTTTATCACTTTACGCAGTAGAATCATCTAAAGTCTGACAGCCTCCCAGTGGTATGTCTCTGGGGATAGCGTTTCCTCCTCAATCCTTTGACTCCTCTTTCAGGCGGATAATATTTATCCCTTTGAGGCGATTGCCGGTGAACAACTCCAATGTATTATCGGCCGGGTTCACATAGGCGGATTCAATCATGCAGGGCAGGTATTCTCCTAATACCGTTGCTTTTAACCGCAGATAATAAATACCCCCCCTGGGTAGATAAATGGTAAAGCTGCCGTCAGGCTCGCTGGCGAAAGAGATATAATCGGGCTTACGACCGATTTTGGGCCGGCGGTTAGCCACTACCAGCAATCCGGCCAGGGGCTGACCGGCCTCATCCATTATCTTGCCCTCGAATAAGGTGTTACTGGCCCTGATGGTATATTGGGAGGAAAAAAGTACATCGCCGGCTATCTTCTTCAAGCGTAAGTCCAGTTTTACGGTTTGTTTATCGGCAATTTCAATCGGCGGGCTTACTAAAGAAGAATAATCCTCCGGGGTCAAAGGGCCTACATCAGGCTCACCAGCGGCGCGCTTTCGGGCTACCAGACAATAATTGCCCGCTGGTAAACGTAGACCATAACGCCCTTCAGCATCAGTAAGGGCGGATATATAATCAGCCGGTCCCCGAAATTGATCATAATAGGGGCCGCGTTTATAATTAGCTGCTGCTATAGGTTCACCAACCTCGGCTCGCAACTCCCCATTAATCAGGTCTTCAATCCTGATCTCTTCTTCATAGGTTTCTGCCTCAGCTATAACTATTTCATAGGCATATACCCGCGCTCCAGCTACCGGCAGGTTGTTCTCATCGGTTACCACTCCCCAGGTGCCGCCACCCTTCAGCCCCTTTAGAGCGCCATCGTGAAGTACGCTACAGCTAAGTTGAACTAAGCCCGACAAAAGCAATATCGGCAGTAACCGGCTTAACCTTCGACGAATCATATTGCAGAATTCCTTTTGTTCTGGTGTAGGAAATTATATGATTATCTTGCCACAATGCATGATGGTTTTGCCATGACTAATCCAGGCTATGCCTGGTCCATATATGGCAATCTTATCATGAGTAACCAAAAAATTAAAGCTCAAATTGTGCGCTAATCATATTGAGTATATTATAGCCTGAATCCTCGATTGATTGACTAATATTAAGTGGCTATGATAGGATGATTTTATTTAAGAGGGGATTATGCCTTATAGCAGGCAGCAGATTATAAACCGGGTATATGCAGCCGGCGTGGTGGGGGCTGGTGGAGCTGGATTCCCAGCCTATCTCAAGCTGCAAAGCAAAGCGGAAATAATAATCGCCAACGGCGCCGAATGTGAACCCTTGCTATACAGTGACCAATACCTCATTGTGCAGAAACCCGACCAGCTTATAAACGGCTTGCGGGCGGCAATGGCCGCCACCGGAGCCGCAAGAGCCTATATTGCCTTAAAAGCACATTATGCTGAGGCTATTTCCGCCATAGAACCCTACTTAGAGCGCCTTCCTCAAATAAAGTTACACTTGCTGCAGGATTTCTACCCCGCCGGCGATGAACATTCGCTGGTATATGAGATTAGCGGCCGCCTGGTTCCCGAAGGCGGTATTCCACCGCAGGCAGGAGTACTGGTGCATAATGTAACCAGCTTGATACAAATCGGGGAAGCCTTAGCCGGTAAGGCCCTGGTTGAGCGGGCGGTTACGGTAATGGGCGAGGTTAAAAAACCTCAAGTAATCCCGGTTCCCCTGGGAACTTCTTTGGCTGAAGTAATCAAGGCGGCCGGCGGGCCAACCGTGGATAATTATGCCCTGATCAGGGGTGGCCCGATGATGGGGCAACTGGCTCAGGGAGATGAGGTAGTAACCAAAACCAGTGGCGGAATAATTGTACTTCCCCAGGCTCACTTACTGGTCGGCAAATATAGCTTATCCCCACTTAAGCAATTGCAACGGGCGCGTTCGGCTTGCGAGGGGTGCCGGTTATGTACGGACTTGTGCCCGCGTTATTTGTTGGGGCATCGCATAGAGCCACACCTTATGATTCGAGCCCTGAGTTATGAGTTGGACATGACCCCTTATTTCAGTTCCGCCTTTTTATGTTGTCAATGCGGCATATGCGACATGTTGGCCTGTCCTTGTCAGCTTTCACCGCGAGCGCTGTATATGGCTATAAAACGGGAATTTGCCCGATTGGGAGTGCAAAACCCCCATCGAAAAAAACCGGAGAATCCCCATCCGGACAGGAGCCATCGCAAAGCCGCCTTATCCCGCCTGGCGCGGGTGTTGGGTATTGGCCCTTATATGGTCAGGCCCGCTTTAAATACTGCTCCGCTTATGCCTGATTCGGTGCGGATCACATTGCAGCAACACATCGGGCTGCCTGCTGAGCCATTAGTTGCTGTGGGTGAACCGGTAAAGCGGGGGCAATTAATCGCCCAACCAGCTAAAGCTGAAACGGGAGCTACCGTTCATGCTTCAATTAAAGGCAGCATAAGTGCCGTAACAAATGGCTATATCGAGATTAAAGTCTGAGTCATGGACAGTTTTACCTGACTTATTGTAAATATAAGCCTGATGTTTCGGCGTGGGGACAAGCCGAAACATCACAAAAGTGTCCACGACTCAGGATTAAAGTAGATTGAATTATCCGGCAAGATCGTATATAATTGATTAAATTATAACTACCGCCCTTGATACTGTCAAAATACCTTTACCCCATAAAGCCAGTGCCTAAATCAAAAAAATCTAAGATAAAATCCTCCAGGCAGATTGCTGAACATCAAAAACCTATCCGACGAAACCCTTTGCTCGAGAAACTGAAAGGGGCGCTTAAAAAAACCCATCCATCAGTATTTATCCTGTGGATATTGGTGCTGATTTACTTCAGCCTGACGCTTTCCTGCCTATACCAAAGGTATATTTACCTGGAAATGAAGGAGCCTACCGATTCGGCGGCTATGATGCAAATTTCCTGGTCGATATTAAAGGGAACATCTTTTACTGTATCATGCCAGGAAAATGCTATGTCTTATTTCCCGCACAACTTTTTAAGTGGGCAATTATGGTTGACACTGGCCTTGTTTTCTCCCCTCTTTTTATTTACCTCGTCCGGGGTACCTTTCCTAGTCATTCAGGCATTGATTGTTTCGCTGGCATCCATTCCCCTGTATTTTTTTGCTGAACGCCTGCTCAAAAACAAGGGCTTGTCCTTATTAATAACCGTCGCCTATTTTTTTAATCCGGCTACCTATGAAGCATTCGAAAAATTCGGCTTTCGAATAGAAACCATATTCTTCCTCGCATTTTTTTCGATGTTCTACTTCCTGGAAAAAGACAACTTGTGGGCGGCCGGTATAAGCTTACTGTTTGCCTTGCTCACCAAGCATAACATGATTATGATTTCTTTTATGCTGGGATTATATTATCTGATTTTTGATCGAAAGCGCTGGCGGTTCGGTGTTCTTTGCCTGATACTGGCGATTGGCTATTATATAATCGGGGTTAGAATGGTTATTTATAAATTCCATGCGCAGGGGCAGTTTGGGCAAGCCGGTTCTTTTTATTGGTTTCGATCTTTTGGTAATACTCCCCAGGAGGTGCTTACCAATATGGCATTGCATCCCGGTAAAATTTTAGACCACATTTCTGTGTTGGAATGGAAGCATATTCAGCGGATTTTAACCCCGGCCGGTTTTCTGGCTTTAGTGCATCCGATTTTCTGGGTGTGTTTACCCCAGTTAGTCATGAATGCCATCATGCCGGACTACCACTCAATATACGGCGCCTGGCATTGGGCGGCGGTGGTGCCTTTCTTGTTTGTGGGAATGATCTATACTATAAGCTGGCTGTTGGTTAGATTTAATCAGAATCTATATTTAAAATATGCCCTTTTTGCCATTCTGGGAATAGGCGTATTATATAATTTCGCCGATTACAACAATAAAGTGTTGGCAGCGGATAAAACATACTATTACAAGCAAAAGAACATCGATACCTCAAAGATAATAGAGCAACTGTCTATTATTGAACCCGAGGCCTCGGTTATGGCCAGCGGGCAGTTACTCTGGTTTCTTGCGGCCCGCGACGAGATATATATTTCATGGGTTAAGTTTCATGACGATGTAGATTACGTGGCGGCCGTACTTCCGCTGGGGCAGATGGGATATTCGAATATTGATCAAAATCTGATAAAGGAACTGCCTGACCCTAACTCTCAATATTATAAAAAGTTTAAAGTGGTCAGCCGTACCCGCAACCTGATTATCCTGAAAAATCGTAATTCCCGATTAGGCAGGTAGCATTGTTTATCTGGGTAAAATAATACGTTATTGGTTTGTTTTTAGTGAATTAGAGCAATTTCGAAAGGCTCATATCGTTTCGCAGCAAATAGCGCCATAACTTCTTCAGAGCAGCCTCCTCAATTTGTCGGATTCGCTCACGGGTTAACTCATGCCTTTTAGCAATGTATTCAAGGGTTTTAGGTTCCCCATCCTCCAGCCCGAAGCGTTTGCTGATAATATCTTTTTCTTGCTGGGTCAGTAAACCAAGCAGGCCATTGACAAGTCCGGTTCTCCTCTCTCTGGAAATATGATCAACCGGGGAATCCACCTGTTGATTTTCTATCACATCCATTAATGAATTACCCTCTTTCTCGCCAATCCCGAGTTCTAAAGAGACCGGCGTCTGGGATAACTCCATCAGATATGAAACCTGGGCTACCGATAACTCCATTTCGTCCGCAATCTCTTTGTAGTTTGGTTCACGCCCCATTCGTTGAACCAGGTTTTGTAATATTCGAAAAAACTTGTTAACCATTTCAGCTACATTTACCGGAAGCCTGATCAAGCGGGCATTCTTGGCGATAGCTCGTACAATAGCCTGCCTTATCCACCAGGCGGCATAAGTACTGAATTTATATCCCATCTCCGGCTTGAATTTTTCCACTGCCCGGATAAGACCCAGATTTCCCTCTTCAATCAGGTCGCTAAAAGGCAATCCACATTTTAAATACCTTTTAGCCACTGAAACTACCAACCTAAGGTTGCTGTTGATCATTTTTTCCCTGGCGGCAGCATCACCCTGCTCTACTTTCCGGGCTACTGCATATTCTTCTTCCGGGGAAAGGATTGCTATCTTTCTGATTTCACTAAAATATTGTTGTATTGTCGTAACAGGAACATGCTTAATATTTGCCGGCATCATTTGGGGCTCCTCAGTGAACGCAGCATCGTGGTCAATAATTTTAACTGAACTCTTCATTCCAGGCATCCGCATTTCTCCTTCTCAAATTAGCCTTTTTGAGTCAATACGGATTTATTTAATATCTGCCATATGAGTTAGCAAAATACATGCCGAATATAAAAAATACTTTAAATTACAGGCAGGGATATCAAACATTGTAGTTATTATTCAGCCAGCAGGCTTGTCGGACTTCAGGGTTCATAGCGAGGAAAGTAAGCAACATAGCCCATTTTTTCGACCACTTGAGGCGCATAACGTGCTTATTTAACGGAAATGAGCGGGAAAATGGATATGTTTATCACTTTACGCAGTAGAATCATCTAAAGCCTGACAAGCCTCTCAGAAAATTTAATTGAAATAAATGGGGAGTGAGTTTCTAGCAGTACAAAAAAAGGGTTTTTATGCCACATAAGGCTGCTAATCCACAACAACTGATTGTATCAATTAGCATAATACAACAGACAACAATCGGGTTTTATTGCCTGTTATGTGCAAGTATCAGGTTTTTCTCGCAGTTATTTGGTTTTTAAGTGGGGCGAAAGTTTGATCAACAGGCTGCGCCATTATAGTCTAAACCCGGCGCTTAACGTAGACATGGTATTCCCCGTCAACCTCTCGCAATCCCAGGAATTCATGGCCGGTGGCTTTACACCAGTTAGGCATATCCAGCTTTATATCCTCATCATCAGCTACCACCTCCAGCACCTGCCCCACCTGAATCCGCTGTATGGCCTTAGCGGTTTTCACAATCGGCATGGGACAGTAAAGCCCCACCGCATCTAAACTGAGATCAACGTTTACTTCATCCATTCAATTACCCAGTTTATATAGCGGGGACATCCGGCGTAAGCGTTCCACAATCGGCGGCAATATTTCCAAAAAACGATCCACCTGGGCCTCGGTATTATCCTTGCCCAGACTGATTACCATCGAACCATTGGCAGTGGCCGCATCGATACCGATAGCTTCTAACACCTGAGAGCGCTTAAGCGCCAGCGAGGTGCAGGCTGAACCCGAAGCCACCGCAAAGCCCTGCATATCCAGAAACAGCAGCATCGATTCACCTTCAATATATTTAACACACAAACTCACATGACCGGGAATCCGTTGGCTTTTATGGCCGGTAATGACAATATCGCCGATCTTCGATTCTAAGCCGTTTATCAGTTTTTGGTGTAAATTTGTTAAGCTCCGGCTTATATCCGGCATATCCCGGCCGATAAGCCGGGCGGCACATCCCATACCCACAATCCCAGCCACATTATAACTGCCGGCCCGCTTACCCCCTTCTTGAGTACCGCCCTCGATATGGGGTAAAAAGCGGGTGCCCTGACGGGCATATAACGCCCCCACCCCTTGGGGACCGTGAAATTGATCACTGGCTAAACTTAGCAAGTCCACTCCCAGTTCCTCCACCTTTAGCGGAATGCGACCGGCGGCAGCCACCGCATCGGTATGGAGATATATCTCTTTATCCCTGGTAATTTTGCCGATTTGAGCCAGGGGTTGAATGCTGCCCACTTCATTATTAGCCAACATGATGGATACCAGGATGGTATCCGGGCGAATGGCCTGTTGTACCGCTTGCGGATCCACTATACCCTGCTCATCCACCGGCACATAGCTTATCTCGAACCCCTGACGGCTCAAACTTTTAAGCGGGTGTAATACAGAGTAATGTTCGATCTTGGAACTGATAATATGCCGGCCCTTCTTCTGCCGTGCCTGGGCCACTCCTTTTAGCGCCAGGTTATTGGCCTCTGAGCCACTGGCGGTAAAGTAGATTTCCTCGGCATTCGCCCCGACTAAGCCGGCTACCTGGGTGCGGGCCTGTTCTAAGGCTTGCTTGGCGGCCTTACCCGCCTGATGTAGGCTGGAGGGATTACCATAATGCTCCTTTAAATAAGGCAGCATGGCCTCCACCACCGCAGGATATGGCGGGGTACCAGCAATATGATCGAAATAAACAGGCGACATAAGCGGCCCTCCGATGAATTAGTATTGAGGATTTTCCTCAAAACTCCCAACTCTAAACTCAGAACTCAACGGGCTGTTGCCCAAAGTACTTGTGATGGGGTGATGAGAATTTAGCCTATAACCCACAAAAGATTTAATTATAAGATTTAGCCGCTATGCCGGGCTTAAAAATAGCTATAAGGGGGTTGTCGCTTAATTCAGTTTTTTAAAAAAGGGGCGAAAAAACCCCTTAGCAACCAATTTGCATTTCTACAACATCTCAATTTTTCGCTTGATTTGTGTTTATTATCCCTGTTTTTTATTTAATCTTTGGCTTTTAACC
>JAJRUS010000054.1 GCA_024277675.1 bacterium
AAATGATGCACCGCACTATAATTGGCAACGATCAGGATGTTATGAGTCTGTTGTTGAGTGGTTCCAGGACTGCGCTTTCCAATGGTTGGGGCGGATCAATGGCGGCTACCGAATTGCAGGATATCCTGCTGGGCACCCCCAGTCCGGTCAGGGCTAAAGCTAACCTGGCGGTATTGGAGGAAGATCAGGTAAATGTTGTGGTACATGGACATGATCCGCTGCTGGCAGAGGTGCTGGTCGAGGCGGTTAATGATAAGGAGCTACAGGCGCAAGCCAAAGCCAAGGGCGCCAAGGGGATTAATCTTGCCGGAATCTGTTGTACCGCCAATGAGGTATTGTTACGACATGGGGTGCCTATGGTGGGCAGCTTCTCTCAGCAGGAGTTGGCCCTGGTTACCGGGGCGGTAGAAGCAATGGTGGTGGATATACAGTGCCTGATGCAATCGCTGACGGCGGTGGCTAAGTGTTTTCACACCAAGATTATAACCACCTCTCCCAAAGCCAGAATAACCGGGGCTATGCATTTAGAACTGCATGAGGAGAATGCTTATGCTCAGGCCAAAGAGATTATCAAGCTGGCTATTGATAATTTTCCAAACCGGGATAAGGTGAACATTCCAAAAGGAGCCGCCGATATGGTGGTCGGCTTCTCCCATGAGACCATAAATTATATGCTGGGGGGGAGTTTCAGGGCTTCCTACCGGCCGTTAAACGATAATATTATAAACGGCCGCATCCTGGGAGTAGTAGGGGTGGTGGGTTGTTCGCTGCCCCAGCTTGAAGGTAAAGGGGTTACCAGCGACCTGGTTAAGGAGTTGATCGCCAATGACGTTTTGGTGCTCCAGACCGGTTGCGCTTCCTATGCCTGTGCCGATGAAAATCTGTTGACCCCGGAGGCGGCGCTGAAATATGCCGGGCCGGGTTTGGCGGAGGTATGTGAAGCCGTAGGTATTCCGCCGGTGTTGCACTCCGGTTCCTGTGTGGATAATTCCCGCATTCTGGTAGCCTGTGCCGCGATGGTGGCTGAAGGCGGTTTAGGCGACGATGTCAGCGACCTGCCGGTAGCCGGCTGTGCCCCGGAATGGATGAGCGAGAAAGCGATTGCTATCGGCCAGTACTTTGTGGCTTCCGGGGCCTTGGTGGTATTCGGTTCCAAGTCTCCGGTAGCCAACAGCGCCTGTGTAAATGACTTGCTTACCAAGGGATTTGAGGAAATCACCGGTGGCAGGTGGGCCTTTGAGCCGGATCCGCACAAGATGGCCCAGATTATGATTGAGCATCTCAAGGCCAAACGTAAGGCCCTGGGTATCGAGCAGAAAAAGGAGCGGGTGCTCTACGATATGGAAATGCGGCGGCAGATGGGATGTTGAAGCAAGCACTGTTAGTTGTACTACTATTGTTAAATGTGGTTTGTGCGGCTTATGCCGGAACTCCCCGAAAGCTTGGTGAGTTTCAGGATAAGGCGCCGATGGCGCTGATTCCGGCGGGTGATTTCTCAATGGGTGAAGTTGCTTCCGCGGGTGAGGCTGCTGATGAGCGGCCGCTGCATAAGCTGTATTTAGATGCCTTTTATATTGATAAATATGAAGTGACCAACGCCCAGTATGAGAAATTTGACCCACAGCATAAGCGCAGTAAATATTCAGTCTGCGATGATTGTCCGGTAACCAATGTTTCCTGGACAGAGGCCAAGGCTTATTGTACCCGGCAGGCTAAGCGGTTACCCACTGAGGCGGAGTGGGAGAAGGCCGCGCGGGGGCCTGATGGTTTCCGCTATGCTTATGGGAACACATATGATAAAGAATCAGCCCGGAGCGGCAGACTCTGGCCGGATGGAGCGCTCAAGGTGGGCAGTTATGCGGCTAACGGCTATGGGATATATGATATGACCGGCAATGTATGGGAGTGGTGCAGCGATTGGTATGCCGCTGACTACTATAGCAAGAGTCCGGCTAAGAATCCCCAAGGGCCAAAGACCGGTGAGCGCCGGATTTTACGGGGCGGCGGTTGGAATACCAAACACAAATATTCCCGTAACGCCAACCGGCTATGTGACGAACCGGTAATGCGCTTTCATGTCTTCGGCTTCAGGTGCGCTAAGGGAATGTAAATTAATAAGTAATAATAGCACATCAGATGATACAAACTAGATGAGTAAAAAAGGAGCAACTATATGTCTAAAATAATTGCGGGAGCAGCCATCAGGGGAGCGCATAAGATTGTGGGTCGAGCAGAGGAGGCTTTAAAGAAGGCGGTTGCCGAATACGGCCCGGATAAAACCGTTGAGTTTCCCAATACCGGCTATTATCTGCCTATAATATACGGCATGACCGGTATGGAGGTCAACACGCTGAATGATTTGCAACCGGTACTTGAACGGACAAAAAATCTACTTCCACCGGAACCGGCCGAGCATTTGTGGCTGCCCTATCTGGGACATACGCTGGATGCCGGCATGGCTACCTTGTTTGCCGATGAGATCATTGAAATTATCAAGTATCTCCAGGCGCCGGTGCCCTATGTGGTGGCTGAGAATTGCCCGGAAGAGGGCGATTTGTGGCTGGGAGCCGCCGATGACGTTATTATGCGTAAGCGGGGCATTGAATTTGTAGATGGCAGCGCTCCCGGTTTTGCCGCTATTGTGGGGGCGGCTCCCGACAGCAAGACTGCGGTGAATATTGCGCGTGAGTTGCAGGAGAAAAACCTGTATGTGTTCATGTCGGGAGAGACCGAAGGGGTAAGTTTTGCCGAGCAGTTGCGCTCAGAAGGGGTGCAACTGGGCTGGGAGACTCGCCTAGTGCCCTTTGGTAAGGATATCACCTCTACCGTATTTGCGTTAGGCTTTGCCACCCGGGCGGCGTTGTCATTCGGCGGGGTGCAGGCGGGTGATTTCAGCCGGATACTGCAATATAACAAAAACCGTATATTTGCCTTTGTGCTGGCGCTGGGAGAAGATAAAGACGCTAAAGCCGGAGCGTTGCTCGATGATGAGAAATATGCCCAGGCTGCCGGCGCCATCAATTTTGGCTTCCCCACCATTGCCGATATCGGCATTCCCGAAATTCTGCCCACCGGGGTGTGTACCTACGAGCATGTAGTCTCCGCCGGCTCTGGTATTCCGCATGACAAAATCGTAGCTAAAGCCATTGAAGTACGGGGTTTGAAGGTGCAGATCGCCAAGGTGCCGGTACCGGTTTCCTATGGCCCGGCCTTTGAAGGCGAGCGGATCAGGAAAGATGATATGTATTGTGAGATGGGGGGTAACCGCTCGGCGGCCTTTGAATATGTTACCATGCGGGAGTTAAATGAAGTGGAGGATGGCAAGATAGAGATAGTCGGGCCTGAAATTGACCAGGTACCGGAAGGCACCGCCATTCCGCTGGGGGTTTGGGTGGAAGTAGCCGGGCGCGAGATGCAGGCCGATTTTGAGCCTATTTTAGAACGCCAGCTTCACCGCCTGTTTAATGCCGCTCAAGGCGTATTCCATATGGGGCAGCGTGATATAAACTGGGTCAGAATCAGCAAAGAAGCCAAAGCTGCGGGTCTTAAGTTTAAACACCTGGGAGATATTATTCATGCCAAATTCCATGGCGAATACGGCAAGATTTTAGATAAAGTGCAGGTGAAAATCTATACCAGACAGGCAGATGTGGAGCGGTTGCGGGAAGAGGCCCGCAAGGTATTCCATCATCGTGATGAGCGGCTGGGTTCCATGACCGATGAGGTGGTGGATGTATTTTATTCCTGCACCCTGTGTCAGTCATTTGCCCCCAACCATGTGTGCGTAATTACCCCGGAGCGTAGCGGTTTGTGCGGCGCTTATAGCTGGCTGGACGGCAAGGCGGCATACCAGATAGAGCCTACCGGTCCCAACCAGCCGATAAGCAAAGGCGAGCCGATCGATACAGTCAAGGGACAGTGGAAAGAAATCAACGAATTTGTAAGCCAGGCCTCACGGGGTGAGATTACAGTTTTCAATGCCTACAGCATGATGGAAGACCCGATGACCTCCTGTGGCTGCTTTGAGTGTATCACCGCAATTCTACCGCTGACCAATGGGGTGATGATCGTCAACCGTGAATATCCGGAGATGACCCCCTCGGGAATGAAATTTTCCACCATGGCCGGCTCGGTGGGCGGCGGCTTACAGACCCCGGGTTTTATCGGCCACAGTAAGCACTATATCGGCAGCCAAAAATTTATCTCGGCTGAAGGGGGACTAATCCGGATAGTGTGGTTGCCTAAGATGCTGAAAGATGAAATTCGCCCATTGATTGAAAAGCGCTGCCAGGCTGATGAAGAGTTAAAAAAAATATTGCAGGATCGGGGGGTGGAAAACTATCTGGATTTAGTGGCCGATGAGGATTCGGCCACCACCGAAGAAGAGGTAATGGAATTTCTGCAGCAGGTTAATCATCCGGCGCTGGAGTTGGAACCGATGTTTTAGAATGGCTGGTTTGGTGCTGGATAGGTACACACGCTGAATACGACAAATTGACTTAATAATACATATGTTTCAGGGGCTGCCTTATTGATTGGTCGTAATTATACATGAACAAAATCATTATCTATGATACTACTTTGCGGGATGGAGCGCAGACTGAGGGGGTTTCCTTTTCGGTAGATGATAAGCTGCGCATTGCCCGGCGGCTGGATCAGCTTGGAGTGGATTATATTGAGGGCGGCTGGCCCGGGGCTAATCTTAAAGATATAGAATTTTTCGAACGTATTAAGCATATTAAACTAACTCATGCCAGGCTTACCGCTTTTGGCAGTACCCGTCACCGCGCCCAAACTGCTAAGTCCGACCCTAATTTACAGTCACTGCTTTTGGCCGATGTTCCGGTAATTACCCTGTTCGGTAAATCCTGGGATTTGCATGCTGAGCAGGTGTTGGGGGTTACGCTTCCTGAAAACCTGGAGCTGATATATGACTCTTTGTCCTATCTGGTATCAAAAGTTGATGAGGTCATTTATGATGCCGAGCATTTTTTTGACGGCTATAAGGCCAATCCCGAATATGCCCTACAGACTTTAAAAACGGCTGAATCCGCCGGGGTGAAATGCCTGGTGTTATGCGATACCAATGGCGGCACCCTGCCGGATGAGGTCGGGCATATTATAAATCAAGTAAAGGCTGAGTTGTCTACTCCGCTGGGCATTCATACCCACAATGATGCCGGGCTGGCGGTGGCTTCCTCGCTTACCGCCATAAAATACGGCGCAAGGCATATTCATGGCACGATTAACGGTTATGGCGAGCGTTGCGGTAATGCCAATCTATGCGTGCTTATTCCCAATATCAAATTGAAGCTAAGACAGGATTGTATCTCGGATGAGCAATTGACTCAGCTTACTGAGCTTTCCTGGTTTGTGAGCGAACTGGCTAATTTACGTCATCAATCCCACCAGCCTTATGTGGGGGAATCGGCCTTTGCCCATAAGGGCGGAGTGCATGTCAGTGCGGTACAGAAGGTGGCCCATTCTTATGAGCATATCCGGCCGGAATTGGTGGGTAATAAGCGCAAGGTACTGATTTCCGATCAATCCGGGCAGGGAGCCATTGTGTATAAGGCCAGAGAATACGGCCTGGATTTGACCAAAAATACGCCCGAGGTGCAGCAGCTTTTGGCGGAGGTTAAGCAGCGGGAGTTGGACGGTTTTCAGTTTGAGGGGGCTGAAGGCTCCTTCGAACTTATGGTCAAGAAAGCCAAGGGGCTGCACAAAAAGCTTTTTGAACTGATCGGCTTCAGGGTGATTGTAGAACGTCGGGAGCATGACCGGGAAGCTTGGGCGGAGGCGACCATCAAAATCAGAACCCCGCAGGGGGTGGAGCAGACGGCGGCTGACGGGGATGGCCCGGTGGATGCCTTAAATTGCGCCTTGCGCAAGGCACTGGAAAAATTCTATCCCGCCATTAAAGAAGTAAAGCTGATTGATTATAAGGTCAGGATTATCAATGAGCATGAAGGCACCGGCGCCAGGACCAGAGTGTTGCTTGAATCCGGAGACGAGGAAAGCTCCTGGAATACGGTGGGAGTTTCGGCCAATATTATTGAAGCCAGTTGGCAGGCGCTGGTGGATAGTATAGAGTATAAGCTGCTTAAAGAGGAAATGCAGCAGGAACCGGAGTAACTTACAAACAAGCCTTTCTTTATCTATTTGTTACGATTCCAGCCTTTTTCAGCTCAGATCAGAAAACATACAAACTTCATATAATTATTATAATTCAGGCAAATAACCGCTTGCTCAGCTAAGTATTTCTTTATTGACTAAAATCAAGCCATAAGTTATATTCATAGTTAACCGATTGATTATTGAACCAGGTAGGGTTATGGGCCTATATGTTTATAAAGCTTATGATAAAGCGGGTAATTTGGTCAGCGGTACTATGGAAGCCAATGAGCGGGCTTCCGTTATCAGTAAGCTGCAGCAATCCAATTTTTACCCCCTGCGGATAGAAGAAGAAGGGACAGGCTCCGGTGGGGCTTCTACTTCCGTTGCCGATTTTCTGTTTAAATTCAAGCTGGTTGGAACTAAGGATATAGTAACCTTTACCCAGCAATTAACGGCGCTGTTAGAGGCCGGAGTCCAGTTAGACAGAAGCCTTACTATTCTAACCGAACTCACCACCAACAAAAAACTGGCCGATGTAATCCGACAGGCACAGCAAGCGGTTAAGGGCGGTAGCTCCTTTGCTGATGCCCTGGCCCGCCATCCGAGGGTTTTCTCCCGTTTGTATATAAACATGATCCGGGCTGGTGAGTCGGGAGGGGTGCTGGAGTTGGTGGTTAATCGTTTGGCCGAGTTTCTGGAGGATACACAGAGGCTTAAGGATGACATTATTTCGGCCTTGATCTATCCGGCGCTGCTGACTTTTGTGGGTGGTTTAGCCGTAGTGATAATGCTTACTTTCGTGGTCCCCAAATTTTCCCAGCTATTCGCTGATACGGGGCAGGCCTTACCAATGGCGACACAAGCATTACTGGCCGTAAGCGGGTTTATCACTCACTATTGGTGGCTGATCCTCTTGGGTATAGCCGCACTGGCTTTAGGCTTTAAGCATTATGTATCTACTGAATCAGGTAAACTGAGCTGGGATAGTTTTAAGCTTAAGTGGCCGTTGTTCGGCGACCTCATCCGGAAGATAGAAATTTCCCGCTTCTCCCGTACATTAGGTACGCTTATCCAGAGTGGGGTACCCATATTACAGGGTTTAATCATTGTAAAAGAGATAATAAACAACCTGCTGATCTCCCAATCGATGGTAAATATCCATAGCGGCTTAAAAGAGGGAGAGGGTATTTCAGCCCCCTTGCGGGAGAGCGGAGTTTTCCCCCCGCTGGCCTTACACATGATCAGCATTGGCGAAGAAACCGGAAAACTGGATACCATGCTGTTAAATGTAGCCAATACTTACGATGTTGAAATTAGAAATTCGGTTAAACGGCTGATAGCTTTCCTTGAACCGGCCCTGATTTTTATTATGGGCATTACGGTGGGCTTTATTGTAGTGGCGATGCTCCTGGCAGTGTTCAGTATAAATGATATACCATTTTAGGACTTATAGTATTGATAACCTTTTGCCAGCCATTGAGGCTGACATTGAAACTAAAATAAAGGGGTGCTTAATGTATGCTAAAAAATTTGTCAGCTAGATTGAGGTCATCCGAAGCTGGATTTTCGCTAATCGAGCTATTGGTGGTAATGATTATTCTCGGCTTATTAGCGGCTTTGGTTGGTCCCAAGATATTCAGCCGGGTACCCAAAGCCAAGCAAAATGCGGCCAAAACCCAGGTCGAGATGTTTGGGCAGGCGCTGGAGCTGTTTAGGTTGGACGTAGGACGTTATCCATCTACTTCTGAGGGACTACAGGCATTGAGGGTAAATCCCGGCGGAACAGAAAATTGGGATGGGCCCTATATAGCCAAGGAGATACCCAAAGACCCCTGGGGGCATGAATATGCCTATCTTTCGCCGGGCAATCACGGGGATTATGATATTATGTCATATGGCCTGGATGGCGCAGAGGGCGGCGATAAAGAGAACCAGGACATAGTGAACTGGAAGGGAATTGGCCAATAACCAGCTAGGAGCCTGTCGGACTTTAGATGATTCTACTGCGTAAAGTGATAAACATATCCATTTTCCCGCTCATTTTCGTTAAATAAACACGCTATTCGCCTCAAATGACCGAAAAAATGGGCTATGTTTCTTACTTTCCTCGCTACGAACCCTAAAGTCCGACAGACTTCTAGAACCTGGATTAATTTGATGCCGGATTATAAAATTAAAAATAAAGGGTTTACCCTGATTGAACTGATACTGGTGCTGCTTATTATCGGCCTGGGAACCGCATTTATTGTGCCTACCGTGGCTAACAGCCTGGTTAACTTAAAATTGAAGGCGGCCACCAGGCGGTTGTCAACCGTGTTGCGTTATGCCCGTTCAAGGGCGATATCCAGCAAAGAGACTATGTATGTGGTTATAGACATAGATAATGCCAGCTATGCCACTCAAGTTCCCAACCCCGAAGCTTCAGCGGAAGAACTGCCCGGTTCAATCGCATTCCCGAAAAATATAAGGTTTAAAGAGGTGAGGGTAGGGGAAGAGGTGCAAACCTCGGGTAAAATTCAGCTTTTGTTTTATCCTAAAGGCAATACCAGCGGCGGTGAAATAGTTCTGGAAAATAACCGGGGGCGTATGTATAAAATAACTATAGACCCTATTCTCGGCAAGGTTAAGATTACCAGCCTGGAGTCATGACTCAGAGGCCGGGTTAATTATGTGATAGCCGATACGCTTATACTTCAGGCACATTCAAAGTATATAGGGAACCTTGAAAAATTAGAATTTTTCAAGGCACCCTATAATTTTCTCTATAACAAAAAGGTTTGTTATGCCTGACCGGGCTAAGGATGCAGGGTTCACCTTATTAGAAGTTATGGTTGCTATGGCCATTTTAGGGATAAGCCTGGTGCTTACTATGCAGCTATTTGCCGGTGCGCTGTCTAATACGGCTTTATCGCGTCACTACACAGAGGCTACCTTCTTAGCTCGTCATAAGTTGGAGGAGTTAAGCCTGGATGATCAGTTGAAATCCGGGAACCAGTCCGGTGATTTTGAGGGGGATTATGAGAAATATAGCTGGCAGGCAGAAGTATCCCCCTTTGCCCTGCCGCAACCGGTAGAAGTGAATGAGACAGCCGCCCGACCTATAGTGTTGCAGATTAAACTGGTAGTAAGCTGGGAAGAACGGGACAAGACCCAGAAAGTGGAGTTGGTTACCCTGGATGCCGGTATTCAGCCGGCCGAGGGTATATAAACCGGATACAGGTTGGGTTGATATAGGGCTCGCCCGTAGCGCAAAAATGTTAAACGGACAGGTATTATGTTTTTTAAGGTAACCAAAAATCAGGCTGGTTTCAGCTTGTTGGAGCTGGTCATTGCCATTACCATTCTAAGCTTGATTATGGGCATCATTTACGGCGGAATGCAATTGGGCAATCGGAGTTGGAAGGCCGGAGAGGCCAGAGTGGAAAGCAATCAGCGTTTGAGACTGGTGTTGAATCAACTGGCCGAGGAGATCAGGTCGGCGTATTCTATCAGGATGCAGGGTGAGACTCAGGATGATAAATATCAGGCCTTCTGGGGAGAAGCTAACCGGATCAGGTTTGTGTCGGTTACTGCCGGTTTGATGAGTGAGCCGCTGGAGAATAAATTGCGGGCGCTCTCTTATTATGTGGATGGGGATGCTGGATTGGTACTGAAAGAGACCGCATTGAACTACGATGACTTTTTTGCTCAACTGGATACTCAGCAGGCAATCGTGCTGAACCCGGAGGTGGCTGAAATTAATTTCCGGTACTATTATGTGCCGGAGGATGAGGGGGATGAAGAAATGGAACCCCAGGCCGGAATATGGAGTACGGAATGGGACCCTACTGACCAGGAAAACAAGTTACTGGATGGCGCAGCGGGGGATGAACCAATTACCGCCCGGCGGTTGCCGGATGCGGTGGAGATTACGCTTACTATGAAACCTGAACGAGAGCAGGGAGAGCCCAAAACAATTGCCCCGTTAATTGTACCCATATTTTGGGGACAAGGAATAAAAACTGAAGATGAGGCGACTTTATAACTATCTGACAAATAATCGTGGCGTGGCGCTTATGATGGTGTTATGGGTGATGGTGTTTTTAACCGTTATCGTGACCGAATTTGCCTTCTCCATGCGTACCGAACTGAAGATAATGCGTAATTTCAAGGAAGAGGTCCAAAGCTACTACCTGGCCCGCGCCGGCATAGCCCTGGCGCTGGCAGAAATTTTATCCCCCGAAATACAGGGGGACTATGCGGCAGATGATAAATTAGTATTTAAACTCAAGGGCGAGGCCACCGGCTACCTGGCCGAGGGAGAAGCAGCGCCGACATTATCGCCTCAGCGTGATAACATTCCGCTTGGGGCAGGAACTGTCAGCTACCGGATAATGGATGAGGACGGCAAGATCAACTTGAACTCATTAAGGGCAGGGACTGAAGCCCAGCGCCAAATACTGTATAACTTGCTTTCTAAAGCTGCGGGGCTGCAAGTAGGCACCGCAAGGGATATAATTGTGGACTCCATCCTGGATTGGATGGATAAGGATGATCTGCATAGGATGAATGGAGCCGAAGATGATTATTATCAGGGACTTGATCCAGGATACGATTGCAAAGACGGCCCGTTTGATACGGTGGATGAGTTGTTGCTGGTGCAGGGGATTACTAAAAAAATTTTATATGGAACAGAGATAGAAAACGCAGAATCGGGGGCTGAAGAGGTAGCGGCTGAGGATAAAGATAAAGAAACCTATCCCGGAATTGCCAGGTTCCTGACTGTCTGGGGCCGAAGCAACACCAATAACTATAGCGCAGACCCTGTTACCTTAGAGATTAAATATGGTGATGAGAAGGCAGCGGAAATAAAACAGAACATAGCCAGTAACCTGGAAAATCCCAATTTTGTACCGCCCAAATCGAGCTGCTTCAGCATTATTTCTACCGGCAAGCTGGCGGATGGTTCGGCCAGCCGCAGCATTTTTGCAGTGGTCAAGCTTAAAAAGAAAAATAAAGTAACCAATATAGAGTATCAATGTTGGAATGACAATTTAGTAAAATATAAATTTACGGCTAATCATCAGTAAGGGGTCATGACGACCCCTAAGGTATATTTTTTTACCAAAATCCTCACAGCTTAAAAAAGCGGCATGTTAAATTTTCAACAAAGTTTAGGCATAGAATTCAGAGGACATAAGCTACGACTGGTGCATTTAGGTAAAACCATCGGTGGTTTTAAGCTGTTAAATTACCAGCAGATTACCTTGCCCACCGACGATGTTTCCAATGAGGAATATCAGCAGGCAGCGGTTGCTCAGTTAAAGGAGTTTATTGAGCGGCACAAGCTCAAGCTTAACGAGGTAGTTCTGGGTTTGCCTCCCGGTGAAGTTGCCTCAAGGCTTATTTCCTTGCCGGCGGTAGAGCGGGAAGACCTTGCCCGGATACTGGAATATGAGGTTGAATGCCACCTGCCCTTTACCTCACATGAGGTATACCTTGATTTTCAGATTACCGAGAAGGGGGGGGACGCCCAGAAACTGTTATTGCTGGCCGCCAGAAAAGATCGGGTGGATCAATATCTGGCCCTGCTGACTCAGGCGGAACTCAACTGTTCGGCGATAGATTTTACTTCATTGGCTATAACCAACCTGTTGCATGCCAGTGGGATGATTGGTAATGGTAATAAAGGGTTAAGCCCGCCGAGCTGTTTATTGATAGAAGTGGGACAAGCGGTGGTGGAATTCAGTCTGATTAAGGGGGGCAAGCTGGTTATGGCCCGTAGCCGCCCAATAACCGAACTGGGTTCCCTGATTCCGCCAAAGCCTGAACCGGAATGTTCCCCGGATGAAGTGCCGGAAATCAGTTCCGAGGTTCAAGCCGGGAGATTGGTTCAAAAAATAATCAGGGAGATAGATTGTTGGCAAAAGAGTTCTGCCGGGGGGGTTGATGTTGATGAACCGTGGGTGGAGCAAGTTTTTGTGATGACTGAGAAGGATATAGGAGAGCATATTTGCCAACAGTTGGAGCAGCAGCTTAATATCAAGGCGCTTATTCCCGATAATTGGTCTATTATAAAACCGGCTATAGATAAAACCGATATAAGCATTGAACTTGCGGCCGGGATGGGATTAGCCTTAAGGGGAATAAACGCTTATCCGGAGGCGATCAATTTTTTGCCTGCCATGCAGCGCCGACAGCTTAAAAAGGGAGGCCAGTTTGTTACTATAGGCCTGGCGGCGCTGATAGCTGTATTGCTAATGGCCAACTTAGTGGGATTCTTTTTAAAAGATAAACTGGCGCTGTCCAGGCTTCAAAAACAAATGCAGGCCCTCGAACCCCAATTAAAGGTAGTTGGTGAGCTGGAAGGTCAATATAAGGCGTTAAGATCACAGATGGATTCCTTGAGGAGTATTAAACCCCGGGCAATCACTATCCTGGATGTACTTAAAGAAATAACCTTGAAATTACCCTCAGATGCCTGGCTGGAGCAAATGAATATGGAAGGCAACGTAGTGGAAATAAGCGGTCGGGCCGGCTCTGCTTCCAGTCTGATACCCCTGTTGGAGGGGTCGCCCCTGTTCGAAAATGTTAAATTTGCGGCAACTATTACCAGTCGGGAAGGGGAAAAGGAAAAGTTTAAGATCAAAATGATGCTGGAAGGTAGCGCAAGTATAAAGTCACCAAAATCCTGAAACACCGGACGGGCGGGTTCTAAAACATGAAAGTAAATATTCGCGAGAAGAAATTGTTACTATACACTATAATAGCGGCCTGTGCTTTGCTGACATATTATTATATAGTAGAGCCGGTTATTGAAAGCCAGCAAAGAATAGCCGCCGAGTTGGCTGCCAGTATTTCAACCGCCAGCCAGAATCAGTTACGGGTTAGTCGTAAGCCTCGGTTGGAGCGAAGGCTTAAGCAAATGGAGCAGGAATTCAACCAGTTGGAGGCCGGACTGTTACCCGGTTCAAAAGCCCCGCTGGCAGCGGCTGAATTACAAAAAATTATTAAGGCGATTGTCAGGCAATACCCGGGAGTCAATATTGTCAGTGAAAAGGTGCTGGAACCGGTTAAAGCGGGGGCATATCAGCGGATAGCGGTTCAGGTTACCCTGAACTGTCTGCTTAGTAAGCTGAAAGATATTATATATAAAATAGAAAACCACAAGACCATGCTGAATATTTCTCAGGTAAATATAAAGCTTGCCAATCGGAGGCGCCCCAAGGACGTAAAAGCCACCATAATAGTTGAAGGGGCTATCCGCCTGGGAGAGAACCATGTTTAAAAAACCCTTATTTTGGAATAGCAGTTTACTTATAATAAGCGGGATACTGATATTCAACCTGAGTCGGATGTGGCTTTCTTATTCTAAATCACGGGAGTTTTCCGGGCCGGTGAAAGACACTGAAATAGCTGAGGCTTCTACCTCTGAGGTTAAAAGTATTAAAGCCCGGCGGATCTCTCTCAAAGATTATGCTGTTATCGGTAAACAGAATGTTTTCCGGCCCCAAAGACGGGAGTGGACCGCCCCACCCCCGGTCCCGGTTAAATCCAAGCCGCCGGCAGTAATTAAAAAAGTCCTGGAACCACTTCCCCCGGCCCCGCTGCCCGATCCGGCAGTGATGGGAATTATTATGGAGGAGGACGGTGAAAGGATTGCCATTATGCAGGGACATCGGCGAGAGAAAATTGAAGTCAGGATGAGTAGCAGGAGCAGGAGGAGGGGCCCTCCCCGGCGGATACCCGATCGTATTGTGGCTGATAAGATGAAAACTTATCATGAGGGGGATACTATCTCAGAGGCGGTTATTCTGGAAATTAAAGAAGATACGGTGGTTATAGAAAAAGACGGTGAAAAGATAGAACTCAGATTAGGGAATAAAAGCAGTGAAAGAGTACCCTCATCTATCAAGAGATCAGTGACTAGAAAAAACAGGCCATGGACACCTTCCCGTAGGTTGCCGACTACTTATGAGCAACCCGCTACTGCGGATACAGGGGAGTTTCCCCTTAAATATCCAAAGGGGGTCAGAAGGGAAAGGCTGGAAAAATTCAGGAAATCCCGGGCAGGCGGAGCATATCGTCGCCGGTTTGGGGTAAAACCGGAGTCCGGGACGGAAGAATAAACAAAATCAGGCGAATGTACTGCCGGATTTCAAGAGCCAGGAGGCTGGTTGGACTTTATGGTTTGTAGCGAGCTATATCAGAAAACAAAGCGCTTCGGGTTTTAAGTTAACCCTGGATAGCGTATCTCAATTGTGTTATATTTAGGACTCATAAATTAAGAGAAACATTTTTTATGTTTTATACGGAGGATGAAGTTGGTATCCAGAGTAACGGTTAAGGTAAGTGCTTTAGCGTTTATATTATTTTTATTTGCCTGTGCTCCCGGCAAGGAGTCGGTAAAGGAAGAGCAGCCACCTCCTTCGCCCAAAGTGGAGGCGCCATTACCGGTTTCAGCCGAGATTCCCCCTGAAAAGCCGGTAAAAGCCCTCCAACCGACGGTTCCCGCAGCAGATAAGCAGCAACAACTTATTAAAGCAGCCCCTGAGGGGGAAGATAAGTATATTGTATTGAACTTCGATGATGCCGACCTGGAGGTGGTGTTGCAGACTATCAGCGAGTTGGTGGGGCTTAACTATATTTTGGGACCCCGGGTAAAGGGCAAGATAACCATCCAGACCTACAAGAAGATTCCCCGTAGCGATCTTTTAACCGTTCTACATTCTATCCTTGAGGTAAATGGTTTTACCACTGTGCAATCAGGGCACTACGTCAAGATTATTCCCAGTGGGGAAGCCAAACAATATCCCATTGAAACCAGAGTCGGTAAAGATGAGGCTGAGATTGCGTCTGATGACGTTGTGGTTACTCAGATAATCCCGCTGGAATATATTGCTGTGGATGAGATGGCCGGTATAATAAAGCCGCTGGTTTCCAGGTCAGGCACCCTGATTACCCATAAAAGCACTAATATTATGATCTTAAGCGAGGTTTCCTCCAATATCAAACGCTTGATGAAGATTATAAATATGATGGATCAGCCCACCCAACTGGATTTGGGGGAGAAGGTATTTGTCTATTATGTGGAAAATGGTGACGCTGAAACATTAGCCGGCATCTTGAATAAGGTTTATGAAGAAAAAACTACCCAGAAAGAAATAACCAAGGTGATTCAACCCGTCACTACCAGCGCTAAAAAAACCAGAACCAGAACTCAAAGGAGAAAACAGATAATAACCAAGGGGGAAGGAATTAGCAGCAGTCTGGAAGGCGAAATCAATATAGTATCTGCCAAAGAGATAAACGCCCTGATCATAAAAACCACCCCCCGCAACTATAAAGTAGTGCTGGAGCTATTAAAGAAAATAGATATTATGCCCCGGCAGGTGTTGATTGAGGTGCTGATCGCCGATATAACCCTGAGCGATGATTTCAGCTTTGGCCTTGAGTGGGAAATTAACAACGCAAGTCAAAAAATCGGAGGCAGCAAGATGCCGCTTGCCCAAACCACCGGTTTTTTCCCCGCTGGGTCTGAGGGAGTAGGTGGAATATTGACCTATGTAATGCAGCAAGGCGACATATTTAAAAGCACCATCGCCGCCCAGGCCAAGAAGGGCAATGTCAATGTTCTCTCCAGTCCCCATATACTGACCACTGATAATCAGGAGGCCAGCATAGCCATTGTGGATCAAATACCCATCAGCACATACACCTCTGATCCCAACACGCTAACCAGTTACAGTTCAGTGCAGTACAAGGATGCCGGTATCACCCTGAAGGTTACCCCTAAGATCAATGACAAGGGCCTGGTGAGTATGAAGATTAGTTTGAATGTCAGTGATGTGGGGGAAAAAACGTATGGTGGAGAAACCAGTTTCCTGTCACGGGATGCCAGTACCTCAGTAGTGGTGCAGAGTGGCCAGACACTGGTAATCGGGGGGCTGATAAAGGAGAGTCAAAGAAATGATCGCTCAGGTATCCCCTTCCTGATGGATATTCCAGTAATTGGTTATCTGTTTGGCACTGTCAGTAAAACTGTAAATAAGACCGAATTGGTGATGTTGATCACCCCGCATGTAGTAACCAGTGGAGCAGAAGTAGATGAGCTTACCGAAAAATATCAACGGGATGTAGATAAGTTGAGAAAACACATGAAAGGCGATGTGAATTAAAAGCTGCCCGGTTTTTGATGTTTCGGCCTGGGGACAGGCCGAAACATCAAAATTTGAACACCCTCTATTTACCCGGTTATCCCCGCCCCCGTCATAATTTGACCCGAATTCAAGTTAACGGCCTGTTGCCTAAACCACTTGCAATGAGCCAATGAAAGTCTAGCTTCGTCCTTCAAGTGATAACCGTACAATAAGATTTATCCCCTGTGCTTGGCTTAAAAATAGCTGTAAGCAGTAATTTCAGCT
>JAJRUS010000055.1 GCA_024277675.1 bacterium
AACGTTTCAAGCTCTTTGCGCTCCTGCTCGGTAAGCGTTACTCGATATCTCGGCAACATGGCGGCCTCCTTGTTTGAGTTGCCGCCAATATATCATATATTACTTAAATACGAAACTTAAAATGTTACATGATACTAGGTAATTTATCCTGGTTTACCTCCCCAGCCTTGACTATCGCGTATTTAGTTAATGGAGGCCCCATGAGTTGGAAGATAAAGGTGGTAGCGGTTATGACATTGAGCGCCAACAACCCCAATTGGACCCCTTCCGGATAAGCGCTGAAGGAGGTCCAGGTTTCCAGAGCCAGACCAATAGCCACCCCTGCTTGGGATAACAGGCCAAAGCCCAGATATTTCCTTACCGCCGGGGTGGCATGTGATATGCGGGCTCCGGTATAAGCGCCGAAACTTTTTCCCATAACCCGCATTACTATATAAATAATTCCCAACGCCCCCAGTTCCGGCAATAGAGCAACCTGCAGCCGGGCGCCCACCAAGACAAAGAATAATACATATATAGGCGGAGTAAATTCGGCAATCGCTCTGAAAGCCTGACGACTGGCCACCTCAGCCCGGTTAATCAGCGTAATACCCAATACCATATTGGTCAAAATAACGGAAAGGTGGTAATGATGTGCCAGGCCGCTACATATCAGTATAGCCCCCAAAGCCAATGAAAACAATTCATTGCGACTGCGAATTTGTTTAACAAAATAGCTTAAAACCAAACCGATTACTAAACCTACCGCCACCGAGCCTACTATTTCCTGAGCCGGAACCCGAATAGTCTGAAGTAACGACAGTTCCCCACCCCTGATCATTACCCTGGCAATGGAAGCCGCAAACCCGTAAATGATTAAGGCCACCGCATCATCAATACCCACCACCGCAAACAGGGTGCTGGTCAACGGCCCCTTGGCTTTATACTCCCACAGCACATCCACCGTAGCCGCCGGGGCAGTGGCCGAAGAGAGCGCCCCAAAGATCAAAGCCGTCGGTATGCTGCGGGTATAAAGCCATACCGCCAGACCTACCAGCAAAAAAGCCCCCAATGATTCCAGTACACTGATGGTTATAATGCTGCGGCCCAATCGTTTCATCCGGTGAAACACCAATTCCCCGCCGATGGAAAAGCCGATTAAAGCCAAGGCAAAACTGGAGAGCGCCCTTAAGTCCTGGCTTATTTCCAAAGTAAGAAAATTCAAGCCCGAAGCGCCAATCAGTACCCCGGCTATGATGTAGCCCACCACCTGAGGGGCTTTGAACTTCCCGCCCCCCTTTCCGCCGGCGTAGCCTACAATAATCATGAATCCTAAAATAAGGAAGAATTCCATTTTATAAAGCGCCTTAAGGTACTTTTATAACTTCCTCGGTAATTCCATCAGGCCCCACCGTAATCAGCACATAATGGTAAAAAGCATCCGGGTTCCTAAGCTCCGCCCCGGCGCCGCCGGTAATTATATATACCACCCCCTCCCTCTCTTCCCTCAAGTATTCATGAATATGGCTGCAAAACACCCGGTCTACCTGGTATCTGGAAGCCAGGTCCATCAAATATTGTGCATTTAACTGACTATTCATGGCATGATACTTGTCCGGCCGGGGATCAAAAGGAGGAATATGCATGAACATGAAGGTGTGGGCTTTGGTGTTTTGCTGTAAATCATGCTCCAACCAGCGAAACTGGTAATCATCTATACGTCCCAGGGCATTATCCAAAAAGATAAAGTGGGATTCTCCAAAATCAAAAGAGTAATAGGTCGGGCCGAAGTATTCCTGATACACCATCCTGCCCCACCATAGAATATCATGATTTCCCAGGCTGAAAAACAAGGGATATTTGAATCGGCTTATCTGCCTTTTAAACCGGCGATATTCCCCCCGCTTGCCATTTTCCACCAAATCACCACAGTTTACCGCAAATAAAGGTTTGGTCTGATTAAGTTTTTTCAGGATGGATTTAAAGGTGCGCTCACTCCCCCGACTGTCCCCCATAACTGCAAAGCTGAAAGAATCAGTATCGGGCAGGGGCGTCTGTAGCTTTAGCACCTTCTTTTCGCAGGCGGCAAGCGCTACCTTTATAGTTACTTCCCGATCGTTTCGCTGTAGTTGCGCATCGCCTTCTAATATTATTGCCTGAGGATCAATATTGGAGATTTTGAGCTCAAACGTCTGGACAGCAGATTCAGGAGGCGCCTGAGCCAGATTATCCTGACCGGCCGACCCAATACCCTGGCTTTCATCTTCGGGCAGCGGCAAACCAGTAAGTTTATTATCTCCCGGCAAACTCTCTTCTAAAGCCGCCTGGCTGGAAACGACCGGGTCATTCTCTAAAATTATACGCGGCGAAAGACTTAAGGCCCGGATATGTAGCTCGTTTTCTATTACTTCAGTTATAAAGCCCCCTTCAACAGTAACCAGGGTATCAGCTACCCTTATCCGGCTTAATCCACCGGTAATAAGCGTCCCTTGGGCAAATACAAATCCGGCAGCCAGAAAGCCGGCCAGCTCCAATAAAATCAGCCCATATAATAAACTGCTTTTCCGTAAGATGTAATGAAAATGGCCTGATTTCGGTTTGCATGCCCGATTGGAAGAACCAACTCCCTTAATTTGTGGTTTATCAACATTCCTCATAAATTATCCTCAATAATCTTTTTCAGCTTCCGCTTGTCCTTCTCCAAGTCTATCTTTTCCGGAGGCAAAAGCCGTTTACGGGTTTTGTTTAACCGCTTTTTCATTCGGTGGTTAAACGTCGGTGGAAGTAATTGCGAGAGTTGATTGACTATGGGACTAAAGAAACGGGCTACCTTGGTTTGGGCAATCACGGTCGATCCTTTACCCAAAAGCAACATCATAAGCAGCAACCCCAAAGAGACAATTATGCCCCCCTTGACCAGTCCCAATATCCCCCCCCAAAAACGGTCAGTCGGGGATACCCCGGCAGACTTTATGAGTTTACTCACTAACCTGCCGACCAGACCGCCCAGAAAAACGGTTACAATAAAGATTGTAATAAAGCCTAATATATTGTTAAGGGTGGGAGTATTAATATACGGGCCTAAAAACTGGTGGCCTAAGCCGTAAAAGCGGATAGCCAAAGCGGCGGCCAGCATAGTCGAGCCCAGCGAAAACAATTCACGGACCAAGCCCTTAGTCAGGCTGTATATGAAGCTGAAAGCTAAAACACAGATGATCGTTATATCCAGCCAGTGCATAATCGGCAGCCTCTGAGCAATCGTACATAAAGCCTTAATATAATTGTAGGTTATAAATAAGTCAAGCTATAAATATCAAACCGGGTCATTGACAGTTTTGTTATTTTAGCTGCTCCCGGCAAGGCTGACCGGCGGTTTGTGTTGATAGTAGTCGCCGGTTCAGCTTGTGCAGGCTTCAGCCTACGACTACCGAATTTCAACCGGTAGCGACAAAAATGCCCACCACTCAGTTAAGATCAAAAGTTTGTTTTGCCATAAATTTGCAATAAAAATATTTTACAACAGCTTTATAATATTATATACTTCATTACTTAATATCCAAGATCAAAGTCAGCTTTGGCGCTTTTTGCAGTTTAATTTCAGCAGAAGTTGGTGAAAATATGTTTCGCAAAATATTGGTTGCCAACCGGGGTGAAGTTGCCCTGAGGATTATCAGGGCCTGCCATGAGTTGGACATTCGGGTGGTGGCTGTTCATTCGGAGGCCGATGTCGATAGTTTACATGTTCGCTTTGCGGATGAAGATATTTGTATTGGCCCGCCGGAATGCAATAAGAGTTACTTGCACATCCCCAGCATTATCAGCGCCGCCGAAATTACCGATGCCGAAGCCATTCATCCCGGTTATGGTTTTTTAGCTGAAAATCCACATTTTGCAGAAATATGCGAGAGTTGCCGAATTAAGTTCATCGGCCCCAGCGCCGATATTATCCGCACTATGGGAGACAAGGCCCAGGCCAGGAAACAGGCTCAGGCTGCCGGACTGCCGGTTCTGCCAGGTAGCGGAAGCATCGATGATCCGGATGAGGGAAAAAAGGTGGCCCATGAAATAGGTTATCCGGTCATAATCAAGGCCGTAGGCGGCGGCGGCGGCAAGGGTATGCGTATCGTACATACCGACGCCAGATTCCTGAACGCTTTCATGACGGCTCAGGCTGAAGCAACCGCCGCCTTTGGAGCGCCTTTTGTATATATCGAGAAATATCTGGAGGAACCCAAACATATCGAAGTTCAAATTCTGGGGGATGAAAAGGGGAATTTAATCCATCTCGGAGAGCGAGACTGCTCTATTCAACGTCGCTATCAAAAATTAATAGAGGAGGCCCCCTGCCCGGTAGTACCTCCCGAACTGCGCCGGAAACTGGGAGCAGCGGCGCTCAAACTGGCCAGACAGGTGGGCTACTTCAGCACCGGCACGGTGGAGTTTTTATTAGACAAAGACAAATTCTATTTCATGGAAATGAATACCCGCATTCAGGTGGAACACCCGGTAACCGAAATGGTTACCAACGTAGATCTGGTCAAGGAACAGATTCGGGTGGCCGCCGGTGAAACCCTGCGTTATAAACAGGAAGATATAAAAATAACCGGCCATTCAATCGAATGTCGCTTAAATGCCGAGGACCCGGATAACGGATTCAATCCCTCTCCGGGGAAGATTACCGGATTTAATGTTCCCGGCGGCCCAGGCGTCAGGGTCGATACCGCCGCTTATACTAACCATGTCATTTCCCCTTATTATGATTCACTAATCGGCAAATTGATTGTATGGGGCAGTGATCGTGAAGAAGCCATCGCCCGCATGCAGCGCTCTTTGGATGAGCTGATAATTCAAGGGGTAAAAAGTACTATTCCCCTTTATCAACGCATATTCCGCCATGCTAAATTTCTCAAAGGAAACTTTACTACCCGTTTTATGGATAACTTTTTAAAATAATCGCGAGGATTAAACTGTGGACAAAAAACTATTAGCTGCCATTGAACAGCAACTGCTGAACAGAAAAGAACAACTGCTATCTGAAGCAAGTGAAACTATCGGCGGATTGAATCAATCCCAGGACAAAGAGGAAATGGCTGATTTCACCGATCAATCCACTATGGAATTTAACCGTAGTTTCCAACTGCAAATGAAGGAGCGAGAGCGTAAGCTATTGATAAAAATCGAGCGGGCTTTAGAGAAAATAAAAGACGGCAGCTTCGGGATTTGCGAAGAATGTGAAAAGCCAATCGGGGACAAAAGATTAGAGGCCCGGCCGGTAGTTACCCTGTGCATAGAATGCAAAACCGAACAGGAAAAACGGGAAAAACGCAATAATTTCGGCTAACCGCAACCGGCACAAGACTTGGTAGTGCAACCACCACACTTCGACCCGCCGCCGGGATCCATTGCTTTGCCGGCTGTCGGGCTGGCAAACATAGAAAACTGCTTAGTTACCTGCTTACTCCGGCACTTAGGGCAGTCAATCTCCTGAGCGCTATTTAGCACCAACTTTTCAAACTCCTGCCCACAAGCCTGACACTCATATTCATAAATCGGCATAATCTACAACACCCTATCTGGGGGCAAGCCCCTCCATTAATGGGGACTATGTCCCCTCCCCCCAAAACCTTGGTCTTTTATGGATAAATCGGGTTAGCCGGGCACCTTCTGCCAATCCGCCAGAAATTTTTCAACCCCTGCATCGGTCAGTGGATGCTTGATCAACTGCTCGATTACCTTATAGGGAATAGTGGCTATATCAGCCCCCATCAGGGCGGCGCTCACCACATGCAGCGGATTGCGAATACTGGCCACAATTACCTGAGTATCGAACCCATAATTATCATAAATACAGATAATCTGCTCCACCAAATCCATACCCGTATGACTGATATCATCCAGCCGACCTACAAAGGGACTGATGTAAGCAGCCCCGGCCTTAGCCGCCAATAAAGCCTGAGTAGGAGAGAAGGCCAGCGTAACGTTGGTCTTTATCCCCTCAGCCTTCAATATCTTAACCGCCTTCAAACCCTCCTGGGTTACCGGCACCTTAACCACCACCTGCGACCCTATCTTGACCAACTCATGCGCCTCTTTGACCATCTCAGGCGCAGTAGCAGTAACCGCCTCCAGGCTGACCGGGCCGTCCACGATCGAACATATTTCAGTAACCACTTCCTTAAAGGGTCGCCCCTCTTTAGCCACCAGACTGGGGTTGGTGGTAACTCCATCAACCATACCCAATGCCATAGCCTGCTTTATTTCAGCCACATTTGCCGTATCGATAAAAAACTTCATAAATTCCTCACTTTTTAATATGCCGTAGCGGCAGTTAAATCACATGGGCACCCATATACATTAGCTTTATTTTATTTATAATCTATTACCAAAATAAAATCAAGCGATTTTGCCCCTAAGTCGTGGACAGTTCTGTGACAATTGGTTAAAATTTGGTAGCCGCAGGCTTATAGCCTGCGCAAGCTAAAGCTTGCGACTACCATCAATACAAACCACTAGTTAACCTTACCAAGAACATCTAAAATAACAAAAGTGTCCACGATTCAGGTTTTGCCCCACAGTTTTAAACCCTGATTATTATATTTGTGGCTTGGATACGAGAAGAAAAAAACTTGATTGTCAGGATAAAATTCCTTTATTTTCCTTTTGCATAGGGGGACAGGGTATACTGCCGTAAGAACAAAGCGGCTGCGCCGCGGCAATCATTCCCGAAGCCTGCCGCTGACAATCACAGTATTCATGAAACACAACAGCTTAGCCTCGCTACATTCTTGTTGAATGATAACGCTGCAAGCTTCACCGCTTCCGACAGCGTTAAGTATGGATGGAAGGAAGCTGCCAGATCTTCCACGGTAATACCGTATTTGATAGCAAGACTGATTTCCATAAGTAACTCCGAGCCCTCGGAAGCCAGTATCCTTGCTCCAATCAATTTGTCCGTTACCTGATTCCGAATTAATTTGATAAAACCGCTGGTGTTACGCGCCGCCAGCGCGCGTGGTACGTATGATAGCGGCAAATTTGCCACATCGGCGGCTATTCCTCTGTCTGAAGCCTGTTGTTCGTCCAGTCCCACTCCCGCCACTTGGGGATCGGTAAATATAACCCAGGGCAACGCGGTGTAATCCCTCTTGCGAGACAGACCCAAGATGCTGTTCTCCGCCGCCAGCGCTCCCTCATAAGCGGCGGTATAGACGAACATCGGTTCTCCCACAACGTCTCCAGCCCCGAAGATACCCTCGATATTTGTCTGTAAGATATTGTCCACCTTCAAAAACCCACGAGAGTCCAGGGCTACATTGAGATTTTCCAACCCCATCCCCCCTGTGTTAGGCTTTCGCCCTGTGGCAAGCAGTACCCGGGAGGCGTGAAAATCTCTTGACGTATCGCCAACGCTGGTTTCAACCAGTATTCCATCGTTTGTGCCGCACACCTTGTGTATTGTAACTCCAGTCACAATCTTGATGCTTTCCTCATTAAGATAGCTTGTCAAGGCTGAGGTAAGCTCATCGGATTCAGTGGGAAGAATGCGGGCTGAGCGTTGCAGAATGGTTACCCGGCTGCCAAAACGGGAAAACATTTGCGCACATTCCAGGGCAATATAACGTCACCCGATAACAATCAATGATTCCGGCAATTTTTTAAGCTGAAAAGCGGTTTCGTTTGTCAAGTAACCGACTTTGTCCAGGCCGGGAATTGGAGGAATGGCTGGTGTCGCTCCGGTGGCGATGAGAATGCGGTCGACGCAAATTTGCTCGTTGTTAACCTCAACAACATTAGCGGCAACCAGTTTGGCCCGTCCTCTAACAATTTTCACCCCCGGAAGACCGGATGCCACATCCAAATACTTGGCCTGCCGCAATTCCTTAACAAGTTCTTGCTTTTGGCGAATGATCGTTTGGAAATCGGATATGCGGCTGGAAGATTCAATTCCCTGGAAGTTGTGATGGGCGGCCCGATGGTGGGTTTGCGCCGCCCGGATTAAGGTTTTTGAAGGCACACAACCCACATTGACACAGGTGCCCCCCAGCGGAAGGCCGGCGTTAATAATGGTGGCCCTTGCGCCAAGTTCGCCGGCTTTAATCGCGGCGGCAAAGGCAGCCGAGCCTCCACCGATAATAACCAAGTGACCAGGCTTTTCGAGCGATTTCGTGTTCCAAGAGCGATGCTTGTTCATGATAATCAAGCTCCTAAAATATTTTTGTACTGGGTTTTATTTTTTCTGTGACCGAGTTCAAATGCCTCATCCAGGGAAAGAATGAGTGTTCCTTTATGTTCCGAAGCCCATTTGAGAATTGATTCTTTGGAACTAAAGAAATAGACACGGTGGCAGAAGTTCTTGACAACATCTTCGTGGACTTTGACTTCGTCTGGCATTACAAAGGAAACATAAAGGTTTGCGGGAGCTACTCTTGTAATGCCGGCCGACCCAACATTTAATTGGATTTTTTCTTTCGTTACAGGACATATAGATTCTACATGAGCGGTTTTCCCAATAATTTCAGGAATGAACAAAGTATCCCATGCACACCAGGTATAAAGCTCGTGACCATCTATCTCGAACCGATGCTCTGTTTTAGGAAGTGAAAGTCCCCAATATCCTATTATGTGACCATCATTGTTATAATAGATTCCCCACCATCGGCTCAGAATATTTTTCACAGATTCCGGCAACATATTAAGAGTTTCTGCTATCTTTCCCGGGGACACAGGTTCACCTTCGGCCAACAGCCGGTATATCTGTACCGATACGTGCTGTTCCTCTTCATTAAGTCTCGGGAACAAATTAACTATCGGGGCCGTCAGTCCGGCCATAATATCTGCCTGCGGCTGTTTCATCTGATTCTCCTGGGATTGCTGTCGGGGGTCTTTACAAGGGTTAGCTTCCCTCTTCAGCATTATGGGGGTGTCGCCAATAAGGGGACATTATGCAAAAAGTCGTTAATATATAGTTGTAATAACACGATATGCCTGATATAATATGCATGTAACTAACACACACAACCCAGGAGGAGTTACATGCTAAAGAAAGAGACCG
>JAJRUS010000056.1 GCA_024277675.1 bacterium
CACCGAAACCGATAAGGATGAGGGTGCTACGGATTATAATATCGTTTATGGTCTGGCAGCCAGGACTCTTCCGGTGTTGGGCCGCCTCTCAGCCGGCTATTATGTGGGTAATGAGGATTTATTGGTGGACTCTGAGGGGGAAGCGGATAATGAGGGGGTTTTGCTCTCCTGGGACCGCACTATTTCCGAAATTTCCGATAAGTTGTGGGCGGCGGTGGACTATCAGGGGGGAAATAATGTTTTTGGCGCACTGGGCACCGGGGCTGCCTGGTCGTTTTCGGATAATGTGAGTGTAATTCTGGGTTATATCTTTTTCAATAAGGATTACCAGGATAAGGATACCGTAACCGTACAACTGGACATCAACTTTTAAGGAAAGGGTGATCAATATGTTTAAGTTTTTGTTTAGCGTTTGCTTTTTGATCCTGGGGTTATCGGTCCCGGCCTTTGCCAAGGAGGCTACCGCCGCCGGTAATGTTACCGCCATCAATACGGTGTGGACATTGGTAGCCGCATTTTTAGTGTTTTTCATGCAGGCCGGTTTCGCCATGGTGGAAGCCGGGTTTACCCGGGCCAAGAATGCGGCCAACATCATGATGAAGAACCTGATGGATTTTTGTGTAGGTTCAATCGTCTACTGGCTGCTGGGCTTCGGCATTATGTTCGGGGCGGATAAGCTGGGGCTGTTCGGCACGGACGGGTTTTTCCTGAGCGCTGGTAATCCGTCTACGGGTAGCGGTTTATGGCAGTATGCCTTCTGGATGTTTCAGGTAGTGTTTGCGGCCACTGCGGCCACTATCGTATCCGGGGCCATGGCCGAGCGCACTAAATTCATCGGCTATCTGCTATATAGTGCGGTGATTTCAGCCCTGATCTACCCGGTAGTAGGCCACTGGATATGGGGTGGGGGCTGGCTTTCCGGCTTAGACTTTGTGGACTTTGCCGGCTCCACGGTAGTGCATTCGGTGGGCGGTTGGGCTGCGCTGGCGGGCGCCATTGTGCTGGGTCCCCGCTATGGCAAATATAACGGGCGGGGAGAGTCAAAGGCTATCCCCGGCCACAACATTCCCCTGGCGGCGCTGGGGGTCTTCATTCTGTGGTTCGGCTGGTTTGGCTTTAACCCCGGCAGCACTACCGCCGGTACTAATTTAAGCATTGCCACCATAGCGGTAACCACCAACCTGGCGGCGGCTGCCGGGGCCATAGCGGCCATGATTACGGTGTGGTTTCAGTTCGGTAAACCCGATACCAGTATGACCTTAAACGGCGCCCTGGCGGGACTGGTGGCCATTACTGCCGGCTGTGCCAGCGTATCTCCGGGCAGCGCTATAATCATCGGGGCGCTGGCGGGTATCCTGGTGGTGTTTGCGGTGGAGTTTATCGACAAAAAGCTAAAGATTGACGACCCGGTGGGAGCCATCTCGGTGCACGGCGTGTGCGGGGCATTCGGCACCTTGTGTGTGGGTTTATTCGCTCAAAGTGCATATGGAGAGGCCAGTGGGGCCGGTGCGGTGAACGGCCTGTTCTTCGGCGGGGGAATTAAACCCCTCATAACCCAGTTGACGGGAGTTGTTTCGGTATTTTTTTGGGTTTTCACCAGCGCATTCATCCTGTTCAAGCTAATTAAGGTGACCGTGGGATTGCGGGTCAGCAAAGAAGAGGAGTTGCGGGGATTGGATATCGAAGAACACGGCATGGAGTCTTATTCAGGCTTCCAGATTTTTGTTACCCAGTAAGGAGGAAAACGATGAAACTGATAATTGCCTATGTCCAGCCGCACAAGCTGAATGATGTAAAACAGGCGCTGTATGCGGCGGCAGTGCATAAGATGTCGGTGACTAATGCCCTGGGCTGCGGGCAGCAGAAGGGCTTTCATGAAACCTACCGCGGGGTGGATATCGAGGTGAATCTGCTTAAGAAGGTACGCTTAGAGATTGCGGTGAATGAGGAGTTTGTCAAGCCCACCATTGAGGCTATAATATCGGGAGCCAAGACCGACAAAATCGGCGACGGCAAGATATTCGTGGTGGATCTGGTTAGCTGCACCCGCATCCGCACCGGCGAAGAGGGTAAGGACGCTATCGGCTGACCCCCTTTATAAAAAAGGCCGGGGGAAATTGGGCCTTTTATCCCCGGCCTTTTTGGCATCCGGTTGTTTATAAACCAGGTTATTATAATGTGAGAAATAGCACAGGATGAGGGTACACATGACTACCAAAACAAATCGCATTCTAATTCTAAGCGAAGATCAGGGCTTGATAAAATTTCTTTCGGCGGACTTGGACGTTTTGGGCTACACTGCTATTTCGGAAAACCCGCTGGAGCTGGAGACAGAAAGTATCCTGAGACAGGCGCCGGATGCCATTCTCTTTGACCTCTCCACCTGGGATGAGGATACTATCCAAATCTACCAGGGACTTCGGAGCAACACCCGCCTGGAGAATCAAGGGGCGGGTAATATAGTGCTGGTTTCTGAGGGCAACCTGCTTAAGCTTCCCCTTGACTTTCAATTTGATGAGTTGCTGCTGGTGCCCTATAAAACGCGGGAACTGGAGTTCAGGATTAAACGCATTCTCTGGCAGAAGAACAAAGTGGCCTCATCGGAGGTGGTCAAGATTAGCGGGTTGGTTATCTATCTGGCTCGCTATGAGGTTCAGATTAAGGGAAAGTCAGTAACGCTTACTTTTAAGGAATACGAACTCTTAAAGTATCTGGCCACCCATCGCGGCCGGGCCTTCAACCGGGAGTCCTTGCTTAATATCATCTGGGGCTATAACTATTACGGCGGCACCCGCACCGTAGATGTTCACATCCGCCGTATCCGGGCCAAGCTTGAAGATGAATCAGGCTATTATATAAAAACCATCCGCAATGTGGGCTATATGTTCAGAGAGTGACTTAAGCCAGCCGACACCTCCCGTTCTAAACAATTCCTCGCCTTTTTCCCGCGTATAGAGAATCATATAATCCGTTCCACCTGAAACAAGCTCCCGCTACCACCCGTTAAGGTGGCGGGAGCGGAGCCAGCAGTAACGTAACTGTTTTTGCCGTGCTTAAAGCAGGCTTGCCTGGTTAACCCAAAGTCTATCAACATTTAACTTATATTTAAATAACCGGAAACGGCTTGGAAATAACTAACAATTATACTTTGACATATAGTTTGGTAGCGGTAACAGGAGTAATTCAACCTAAACGGAGGATGAGACTATGATGAGACAGGTTGCCATTTACGGCAAAGGGGGCATCGGCAAGTCTACCACCACCCAGAACCTTATCTCGGCCATGGCCGAGGATGGCAAAAAGATCATGCTGGTGGGCTGCGATCCCAAGGCGGATTCCACCCGGTTGTTGCTGGGGGGCAAGATGCAGGTTACTGTATTGGATACCTTGCGTAAGTACGGAACCGATGCGGTGGATCTGGATGTGGTGCGACATGCCGGCTTCCGTGGCATCAAGTGCATTGAATCAGGGGGGCCGGAGCCTGGAGTGGGTTGTGCCGGCCGGGGGGTAATCACCGCCATTAAGTTGCTAGAAGAGTTGGGAGCGTACAGCGATGATCTGGACTTCACCTTTTATGATGTCTTGGGGGATGTGGTCTGTGGTGGGTTTGCCATGCCCATCCGCGAAGGCTATGCCAAGGAAATCTATATTGTGGCCAGTGGTGAGTTAATGGCCCTGTATGCCGCCAACAACATCTGCAAGGGAATCGTCAAGTTCGCCCAGACCGGCGGGGCCAGGTTGGGCGGGATTATCTGCAACAGTCGCAAGGTGGACAATGAGCTGGTCTTATTAGAGTCCTTTGCCAAGCGCCTGGGGAGTCAGATGATCATGTTCGTGCCCCGGGATAACATTGTTCAGCGGGCGGAGATCAATAAAAAGACGGTTATTGAGCACGAATCTAAGTGCGAACAGGCCGATGTCTACCGCCAACTGGCCCAGAGTATAATCAATAACGAAAAGTTTGTCGTTCCCGAACCCATGGAGATGGATGAGCTGGAAAACATGATGATGGAGTTCGGTATTCTGGACGACTAACCAGCTGGCGGCGGAACTTTTGCCCGGGGGCAAGTAAGTAGGGGAGGGTCTTGTACCCTCCCGCAAGTGTGGGCGGGGACAAGCCCTGCCCCTACATTATACCAGGAGGGGAAAACCATGAAGATGATTCGGGCGATTATAAGACCCAATAAAGAGGAAACTGTGCTGAGTACCTTAGATAAGGCCGGCTTTTCCTCACTGACCAAGTTGCACGTATTTGGCCGGGGTAAACAAAAAGGCATTCAAGTAGGTCCTATCCTGTACGATGAGCTGCCCAAGCTGATGCTGGTTTTGGTGGTGGAGGATAAGGATGCCGCCAAAGTGGTAGGCATTATTGAAAACAGCGCCCGTACCGGCAATATCGGGGACGGCAAAATCTTTATAAGCTCGGTGCTGGAGGCTTACACCATTCGCACCGGCGAGCAGAAGCTATAGGAGGATACTACCCATGAAAGAGGTGATTGCCATAATTCGGCGCCACAAGCTGGAGGAGACCAAGTCGGCCCTCACCGGCCTGGGATACTCGGCCATGACCATGCTCAGTGTGGACGGCCGCGGTAAACAAAAAGGGATCGGCGGGCTGGCCTGCGAGCTGGACCCTAAGCTATTTGAACTGGAGGAAAAACAGCCCCACCATGCGCCTTTAAGCTTCATTCCCAAGCGCATGCTTAGTCTGGTGGTGGAGGATAAGTGCGCTCTGCGGGTGGTACAGGCCATAATCTCGGTCAACCAGAGCGGGCATATCGGGGATGGCAAGATATTTGTCTGTCCCATTGATGAAACTATAAGAATCAGAACCGATGAACGGGGCGACCAGGCCCTGCTCTAGCCAGGCACAGCCTGGACTAACTATAATGAAACCACTATAAACACGCCCCCTGCCACCTTGTGGGTGGAAGCGGGGGGCTCATCCTGTGGGTAAATGTGCTTTTTCCATAAGCGAAGGAGTTGAGCTATATGTCGGCCTATGCCTGCAAGCAGCAGGGATTTGGGCATCCCTGCTTTGATAAAGAAAGTCATTACCGGACGGGCAGGATTCACCTGCCGGTGGCCCCCAGGTGCAATATCAAGTGCAGGTTCTGCTCCCGGCGGCACGACTGCGCCAATGAGAACCGGCCGGGGGTAACCAGCCGGGTGATCAGCCCCGTACAGGCGCTGGAACTTGTACGGAAGGTGGCGGCCCAGGATAATTGTATAAGGGTGGTGGGAATCGCCGGTCCCGGCGACCCACTGGCCAACGAGGCTACTTTTGAGACCTTCCGGCTGGTGCACCGGGAATTTCCCGAGCTAATCAAATGTCTGAGTACCAACGGCCTGTTATTACTGGATAAACTGGATGATTTGTTGGAGGTTGGAGTCAATTCGCTCACGGTGACCGTCAATGCCTTAACCCCTTGGGTGGGGGAGAGGATTTACTCCTATGTAAATTACCAAAAGAAGGTGTTCTCCGGCCAGGATGCGGCTACTCTCCTGCGCTGCAACCAGTTATTGGGGATAGATATGGCCATAAAATCCGGCTTAAGGGTTAAGGTCAACTCGGTGCTCATCCCGGAAATTAATGAGGAAGAGTTACCTGAATTGGCCAGGGTGTTGAGGGGTTTTGGGGTACAGTTGATGAACATTGTGCCCTTGATCCCCCAGGCCGAGCTGGCGCAGCTTCCCCCGGTGCCGGCCTCACTGTTGAACCGGGTCAGGGATGCCTGCGAAGAGATCATCCCTCAATTCCGCCACTGTAAGCAATGCCGGGCGGATGCCATCGGTATTCCGGGGAGGCTGCAATCAGAAAGTGTAAAGCCTAATTCATTGAGTATATAAGAGGAGAAATATCATGCCATTAGTATTACCCAAATGTGATGCGCCTATACCGGAGCGCAAGGCACATATTTTAGTAAAGGGTTCAGCGGAATCTATAATTCCGGCCTGCAACATCCAGACTGTGCCCGGAGACATGACTGAGCGGGGCTGTGCCTTTGCCGGCTGCCGCGGGGTGGTGGGCGGCCCGATTAAGGATGCTATCCAGTTGGTACACGGCCCCATAGGCTGCGCCTACTATACCTGGGGCACCCGGCGGAATTTGTCGGATACGGCCCTGCATCGCAAATACTGCTTCTCTACTGACCTGGTTGAAAATGATGTGGTTTTTGGCGGCGCCGAGAAGCTGTACAGTTCCATTATTGAATCATATAAGCTCTTTCCGGAGGCCAGAGCCGTACTGGTGTATGCCACCTGTGTGGTGGGGCTGATCGGGGATGACCTGGAAGCGGTGTGTAAGAAGGCCGAAAAAGAAATCGGGATTCGGGTGATTCCCTTCTGGTGCGAGGGTTTTCGCGGGGTATCCCAATCATTGGGCCATCATATTGCCAATAAGGCGCTGTTTGACTATGTGGTGGGAACTAAAGAGCTACAGGATCCTACTCCCTATGATATGAACATCATCGGCGAGTTCAACATTGACGGGGATGCCTGGGCCATCAAACCCTTGTTTGACGAACTGGGGGTACGGGTGCTCTCTATATTCACCGGAAACGCCTCCTTCGATGATCTGCCACCCATGCATGCGGCCAAGCTGAACATCGTACAGTGCCAACGCTCATCCACCTACATTGCCAAGATGATTCAGGACAAATACGGCACCCCCTTTATCAATGTATCCCTGTTCGGCATTAAGCAGACGTCTAAAGCGCTGCGTGATGTGGGTAAATTCTTCAATCTTTCGGATAAGGCTGAAGAGATTATTAAGGAAGAGACAGCTAAAATAAAACCCAAGATAGACTACTACCGCCGCCGGTTGGAAGGTAAACGGGTGATGGTCTATCAGGGAGCGCCGCGGGCCTGGCACTGGGTGCGTTTGTTCGAGGAACTGGGCATGGAGGTGGTGGTTGCCGCCACCACTTTCGGGCATAAGGATGACTATGAGAAGCTGGTGGCTAAGGTTAAGGAAGGTACTCTCATCATTGACAATCCCAACGCCCCGGAACTGGTTGAGATAATAGCGGAGTATAAGCCGGATCTGTTCGTTTCCGGATTAAAGGAGAAATATTTCTCCTATAAGCAGGGGGTGCCCTTTGTCAACGGCCACTCATACGAGGAGGGGCCCTATGCCGCCTTCTCCGGCTTTGTGAACTTTGCCCGGGATATTGATATTGCGGTAAATCACCCTATATGGAAGATGATCCGCCAGAAACCAAGTCTGTATAAGGAGATATAACATGCCGGAAAAAAGATGTGTAACCATCAATCCAGCCAAGATGTGTCAGCCACTGGGGGCCATCTACGCCTATATCGGGGTACACGGTTGTATTCCGCTGGTGCACGGCTCTCAGGGGTGTGCTACCTATCCCCGCTATAACTTCTGCCGTCATTTCCGTGAGCCGATAGAGGTAGGCACCACATCCCTGTCCGAGGATGCTGCGGTTTACGGGGGAGCCAGGAATCTGGTAGCCGCCATCCGAAATATTAAAGCCCGGCTACAGCCGGAATTAATCGGCATCCTGACCACTTGCTTATCAGAAACCATCGGGGATGATGTGAGGAGCATTATCAAGGAGTTTGAGCAAGATAGCGATGGGGTAGCATTGATTGCCGCCTCCACCCCCAGCTACGTGGGCACCCATCTTACCGGTTACGATAATGCAGTCAAGGCGCTGGTGGAAACACTGGCGCAGCAGAACGGGCAAGGCAACGGTGAACTGAATATCATTACCGGCCTGATCAATCCCGGGGATATCAACGAGATTAAACATATACTGTGTCTTATGGGGGTGGGGAATATTATACTGACCGATATTTCTCAGACCATGAATACCCCCATTAAGTTTCCCAAGCCCCACTTCCCCAAGGGCGGTACTACCAAGGCTGAAATTGTAGATACCGCCAATTCCCTGGGGAGTATCGCCCTTACTCCGGTAACCGGCGGGGCGGCCGCCAGGCTCCTGAATCGCAAATTTTCGTTGCCGGCGGTGCTTGGTCCTACTCCGGTCGGGGTAAAAAATACTGATACCCTGGTAGAGAATATCGCCTGGCTTGCGGATAAAAAAATTCCGGCTGAGCTGGAGCACGAGCGGGGGCTGCTGCTGGATGCCATGGTGGATGTGCATCATTATCTGCATGGCAAGCGGGTGGCCATATTCGGCGATCCGGATATAGTGACGGCAATTACCCGCTTTGTGGCCGAGGCTGGTATGAAACCGGTGGCGGTCTGTACAGCTACCGCCGGCCCCGATTTCGCCAAGGAAATTAAGGCGGTGGCCCAAGAGTATGATTGCTCCCCTGAAGTTCTGGAGAAAAGCGATCTGTTTGCCCTGGATGAGGCGCTTAAAGGGACCGGCGCTGAGCTTTTAATCGGTAACTCCAAGGGGAAGGATCTGGCGGAAGATCACCATATCCCTCTGGTACGGGTGGGCTTTCCGGTATATGACCGGGTGGGCTACTTCAGATACCCCATCATGGGCTATAACGGCTCCATTTATCTTCTGGATATGATTGCCAACGCCATCCTGGGGCATAAGTATGACCAGGACAAATTGCATCAATAGGAGGAAATATGTGCGGTAATGCAGCACAATGTGAATATATCACCGGCCTGACCAGATCGGGCGGGGTTTGGGTTCCCGAATTTGTCGATAAGCTGAATCAGGAGAATTGCGCCGGCTGCGGGCGCTGTTATAAGGCCTGTCCCCGCCAGGTATTTGAGTTGATTGAGCATCCGGATGGCGATTACCTGGGCGGGCATAAAGTCATGAGCATCGCTAATCCTGGAGATTGCATCGGGGATGGGGTATGTCAAGCGGCTTGTCCCAAGAATAATATAACTTGTCAGCCGCTGAAAAAGAAGGAGGTCTGGAGTGACTGTAGCTGCACATAAGATAGCGGCGGCCAGCCGGGATGACAAGCTGGTGTACCACTTTGGCCAGGCCGACCGCTTTTTGATCTATGAAATTGGCCATAAAAGAAGCAGGTATCTGGAAACCAGGCGGGCCACCCCGGCTTGTACCTCGGACGCTGAAGAAGCGGGTCATGATAAAAGGATAAAGGAAGCCGCCGCTTTGATCGCCGATTGCCGGGCGGTACTGGTAAGCCGGATAGGACCGGGGGCAGCTATTATCCTTCAGGAACAGGAAATCCGGCCGCTGGAGGTATCATCCCTATTTATTAAAGATGCTGTTTCGGAGTATGCGGCTGAAACAGGTAAGGGGAAATAAGGCGATGGAAGTCAAGGGTTATCGTTTTGACCGTCAGGAGTTGGCCGGGGCGCTGGGTGATTTGGGTACCTTTCTGCCTTTGGCTATAGCGCTGATTACCATATGCGGGGTTAATACCAGCTCCCTTTTTCTGGCTGCCGGGCTGCTATATATAGGAGCGGGGCTATATTACCGGGTTCCCATGCCGGTGCAACCCCTGAAGGCCACCTCAGTGATCGCCATCAGCATGGCGGCCAGTCTCGGAATGATTTCGGCTACGGCTATTGCTATGGGGTTTGTCTTCGTAGTGGCCTGTTTTTTTGACTTAAATGAGATTTTAAACCGCTTTTTTCCCCGACCGGTAATCAGGGGTATCCAGTTGAGCCTGGGACTAATCCTGGTTAAAAAGGGATTTGACCTCTTCCTGGATCATCGCCTGTTGGGTAATGGGCCGGAGGTTATGCTAAATCTGGCCGGAGTTAGCTTACCCCTGGGAATATTGATAGGCTTAGCGGCGCTGGGACTGATACTGACACTAAAGGATAACCGTCGTTTTCCCGCCGGGCTGGTAGTTATCTGCCTGGGTCTGATGGTTGGAGCCTGGAATAGCCGACTGGCAGGGCTTGAGAACCTGACCCTGGGCTGGCAGGTCCCGGGCATTAGCCTCCCCCGATGGAGTGATTTCGTGGTAGCTATACCGGTATTGCTGCTGCCGCAACTGCCCCTGACCTTCGCCAATTCCATTATGGCCACCACGGATACAGCCAGCCAATATTTCGGCTCCCAAGCTAAAAAGGTCAAACCTCAAGCGCTTTTCAGCTCGTTGGGGCTGGCTAATTTATTTTCCGGTTTTATTGGCGGAATGCCCATGTGCCATGGCTCAGGGGGCTTGACCGCTCATTATCGTTTTGGGGCCAGGGGTGGAGGAGCCTCTATTATTATCGGAGGAATCTTTGTCCTTATTGCCCTCCTGCTGGGTCAGGCAGCGCCGCTTATCTTCAACTTATTACCCCTGGCGGTACTGGGAGTGCTGTTGATTTATATCGGCGTGGCGCATACCTTTCTGATCCGGGACATTATGTATAGTCCCTGGGAACTGGGTCTGGCTTTGGGCATGGGTATTATTACCCTGATAAATGGCAGCCTGGCGGTAGCCTTTGCCCTGGGGTTACCAGTGGCTATCATGGGTGAACGGATTAGGGGGCGTTCTATATGTCAATAATCATCCATGATACTACCCTGCGAGATGGGGAACAGGCGGCGGGGGTAGCTTTTTCGGCTTCCGAGAAGATACACATCGCCCGCCTGCTGGATGAGATCGGTGTTCCCCAGCTTGAGGTGGGTATTCCGGCCATGGGACAGGATGAGCAGGATACCATTAAGGCGATAACCAATATGGGACTGAAGGCTCAGGTATTAGCTTGGAACCGGGCGCTAATCCCGGATATTGAGGCCTCGTTAGCCTGCGGAGTACAGGCAGTGGCCATTTCCATCCCGGCCTCGGATATCCAGCTACAGCATAAGCTGGGACGGGACAGGGATTGGGCGCTGCAAAGAATAGCGGAAATAATCCGCTATACCAGGCGACATAATATTGCCTATATCTCTATCGGGGCTGAAGATGCCTCACGTGCAGACAGTGACTTCCTGATTCAACTGGCCCGGCTGGTAAGGGATGAGGGAGCCCGGCGCTTTCGCTATTGCGACACCCTGGGCATTTTAGATCCTTTCCGAACATACGACCAGATCAGAAACCTGGTTAAGCATATTCCCGATCTGGATATCGAGATACATACCCATAACGATTTTGGTATGGCCACCGCTAATGCCATGGCAGCCATTAAAGCTGGCGCCAGATCGGTGAATACCACTGTCTGTGGCCTGGGTGAACGGGCGGGGAATGCCCCGCTGGAAGAAATAGTCATGGCCTTAAGATACCAGGAAGGAATTAGTCTGCCAATAAATATTAGCCGCTTCAGGGAATTGGCCGAATATGTAAGCCGGGCCGCCAACCAGGTTATTCCCCCCTGGAAACCGGTAGTGGGTAGTAGGGTGTTTGCCCATGAATCAGGCATTCATGTGGATGGAATAATAAAGGAGCCGGCAAATTACGAAGCCCTGAATCCGCAAGAAGTTGGCCAAACCAGACAACTTATAATCGGCAAGCATTCAGGCACCAGCGGCCTGATTCATAAATTGGAGTTGCTGGGTGCCCATATCTCCCTTACTGAAGCCCGGCAACTCCTGCCCCACATTAGAAGCAAGGCTACCAGGCTCAAACGGGCGCTGCTGGATAATGAGGTGCTCGATATTTACAGCCATATGGGCGCTGCTGAAATTGTCTCCCGCCCCGAAAAACCGAAAATTCAAAACAACCCTCCTGCAAAGACTTTCAGGGTTGTTTGCAATGGTGCATAATCCCTTATATATCAATAAATAACCCGCCTGCCACTGTTTCGTCGATTAATAATTGTTGAAATTAGGGGTCTATTTCCAGTAGCGTCGTGTCCTGCTAAGGACGGCAGGGGCTTATGTCAACATAATGGTTACTACATCATTAATCCAGGCTATGGGGGTCATGACCCCTGGCTGGTTTTTTCATATATACTGAATATGCCGATCTGGTCTACTTTGTTGAAATTTTTAATGTACGCCCATAGCAAGGGGAAGTCTTTCAACCGCCCGCGTGTTTTATACAGGGACGCTTCTTCGATAACTATAATTTCCACCCGATTTTTTCTCAAATCATTAACAATCCAATGGTCGAGTTTTGGATTATATGTCTCAGGGTAGGTCAAACCCTTATGAAACCATAGCACCGGTTGGGGTGAGATATGATCTGTTAATCCATAGAAAATGCTGAAATCAGGAAAAATGAGGAAATTTCTCCCGCTTGCGTTAAGATAAGCCAGCAAGTTAACGATGTCCTCAGCTTTTATTTCTTGGTTTTTAATTCTGGTAGGCTGCCCCCACCTCAGACTTTTTAATTTATCTACAGTAAAATAATCTGAGTAGCTGGCCCGGTAAAATTTATGCTGAACATACCGGCCCAGAGATATGTCCAGCCCGTATGAGGTTAAAAAAACCGCTGCAAGGCTTGCTCCCATTATCCCGCCGATGTTTAATGCCTTTTTCATGAAGGGGGGCTGATTATTAGCGGCCGGTTTAATTCGGGATGAGATAAAGTCAGTTAAGCTGAACAATAAACCTGCGCCAAGCGAGAAGATCAGGCCGATAAAGGCCAGTCCGTTATAATTGCTGTTGTTTGTTATACGGATAAATAGGTGTTGGTAGTTGATTAGGTAGATAAATACTATACCCGGCAGGAGACATGATTTTAAAATATCTTTCATATATTTTACATTGCGGAGTGAGAAATAGATTATAAGGCTGGCGACGGCGTCTATTAGCAGGGCGGCAAGGGCAGTCTTACTTTTTATCCAGGTGCTGTTTATCAACAATTCTTTAATTAATGTAAGTCCATAACGTTCACGAATAAGCCGGCCTATTCCATAAACTGAGGGGATGTCGATGGTATAAAAATAGAAATTGTTTATGTCTGAAAAAAATAATAACCATAGCCAGAAGGATATTAAAGCGAGCAGGAAGCCAGCGCTGAAAATTATGCAGCGGTAAAAAGTTTTTCTCGGCTTCGATGTATTTGCAGCGATTAATAATATAAAAAACAAGGGGATAATAGGAATGCCTACGTTTTGTTTACTAATTACGGATAGAAATACTGCTATACCGGAAGTCAGTATAAGAAGGTTGCCGGCAATTGGCCGATGTATAACGACCCGCAAGGCGGATAAAATCAGAAACAGGGCGATTAAAATAAAAAAGAACCCGGTCTGCTCCAGGTATGGTGTGCCAAACGGTGGATAAAACCAGACGGCGGTTAATAATCCAGCCGCATATGACAAAATTCTGGAGGCCGGCAGCAGTAGCCTTATGATAAATATACTTAAAGTAGCTGAGATTACATTAATGACGGCGGCACATAATATGTAAGAATGATAACTTACCCCGAAAAGCTTAAAGAATATGGCTTGCAATACAAAAGCCATCGGGCCGACCGGAATCAGAAAATCTTTATAGGGAACCTGGCCCGAAGCTATTCTATAACCACCGTCAAAAACTATGGATTGATCGAAAGCGGAAAAGCCCCTTTCTCCGGCGGCAAATGTCAATAGATAAGCAAAAACTCCTGTTAATATTAAGGACACAATTTCTAATGTGCGAATACGTGTTTTATTCATAGCTGAAGATTAGTTGTTTTTGGTTATGAGTAGGTTATTTACAGCATATGAGAGCATAAGTAAAAAGCGGGCTGTGCCCGCCCCTGTTTACAAACACAATAATGATCCGGCCGGCAATTATTTTTTTGCGCATTTCAGGTCAGTAAAAGCGTTATGGGCTTCCTGGGTTAACTGCTCCGGATTATCATCATAGCGGGGGGAGAAATGAAAGGGGATAAACCGCCGCACCCCTGCCTGCTTAGCCAACTCACCGGCTTGTTTGGCGGTTAGGTGATATGTTCTGCTGGCATGTTCTAAGTCCTTATCCATAAAAGCGGCCTCACAGAAGAAATAATCGGCGGCATCAGCTAATTCCAGGATTTTCTGCACATTTTCCGGGCTATATACAGCATCGGCTATATAGGCTATCTTCTCGCCGGGTGAGGTACTTACCAGCTTATGTTTTAACTTGCCAAAGGGAAATGTTTGACATTCAGTTTGACCGTTCACCTTATATTGTACCCTGAATGGTTGTTGCTCATCCCGCTTTTCCAACACCCAGTTTTTTAATTCAGTAAGCCAGGTTCCGGCGGGTAATCCCAACTCGGCCAGCCGCACTTTATTAATATTAAGATGAATTTTTTCTGTAAGACAAAAGGCCAGGCTGGGAAGCAGGTGATCAAGAATCGCTGTTTTGACGCTGAAAGACGCCTCATCCAGCAGTACCCCATTAAATGCTTGAGTATCAGCTATAGGATTTCGCTTAAAACCCTCCCGGCAGATAAATTTCGCTCTGGTTATTATATCAGGCTTGACCTCGTATGCTGTTATCTCAAAATTATTGGTGTAATTCTGCACCAGGTTCCAAGTATAAGCGGCCAGTTTATGCTCCAGCCTGTCGATTATTCCGGTTGGCCCATATACTGATAAAACCTTTTCTCGCCCCAATAGCAAGCGCAATAAGTGATCAAAACCGATAAAATGATCCATGTGGGTATGGGAAATGAAGATATGGCTAACTTTAAGCAGTTGGCGGGAGGATAGGGCATATAATTCACCGCAATCAAACAGGATGGAGCGGGAGTCATACAGGAAATTTATATAAAGCCCCGGATCGCCACTGGGGCTGTTAATTAATCTGGGATGAAAAATAGGCTTCAGGGGACATATCCCCCCTTTTTAATGGTTTAATGGCTCATTCCAAGCTCTCAAGCGGGATGCTTTTACCATCTCGGTGTTCCTATCCAGGTTTTGTCTCTCAGCTTGCCTAACGCCTTAGCATAATCCTGGTTAATGGCAAAAAATAGCTGCTCCTGCTCTTCCTTGGTTAACCGCTTAACCGTATCTACAATTTTCTCAAACGGTAAACCCAAAGTAATTTGAGTCATTTTATCTCCCTTTACGGGTGCAAAACAGGGTGTCAGGTCTTGGCGGGCTGTTGCCCTATTTATTATTCTAAAACAGGTAGAATGTTTGCATATATAATACCAGGGCATCTGGGTTCGAACCTGTCGTTAACTGATGACATGTTTTGTTTTTGCTATATAATCTGTTTCACCAAATTTATATATACTCTCAAAAGTAATGTAGTACCGTGTAACAGTTATAATTTCGGATAAAGATGCTTCAGTTTAATTCGGGCGTCCGAGGAGGTAAATTGCCAAACAATTTTTCTTGCGCTGTTGTTTCGGTCTCTTTCCCATGCGGCTACCCCAGTCTGCATAGTTA
>JAJRUS010000057.1 GCA_024277675.1 bacterium
AAAGATCGCATAAAAAAATGAATAGCGGGAAACATAACTCAAGCGAAAATTTGAGTTGTTATAGGAATGCAAATTGTTTGCGATGGGCTTTCCCCCCCCTTTTTTTTAAAACTGAATTAAGCGACAATCCCATTATCAAATGGACAGCCAAAAGAATCCTGGATGTTCAACAACAGGTTGGCGCTCTGGATCATCAAATACAGATATTGCTGGCCCAATACTTCCCCAACAATCCAATAAGCTCCATCCCGGGCGTTGGGCATGTATCTGCAGCCTCTATCCTGGCCGAAGTGGGTGACATCAACCGCTTTGAGACAGTGGAAAAATTTATCGGCTATATCGGCCTGTACCCCATCGTTTGGGAATCGGGTCAGATGAAGGCCCGCTTTAGGATGACATTCAAAGGCAACAAAATGCTCAAGATGACCCTGTTGGTCGGCTCTGCCGCCGCCAGACAGTTTAATCCGGTTATCAGGGAATATTATGACCGGCTCAGAGCCAGGGGCAAATCCAAGAAGGCGGCTGGCGGGGCTATCGCCAGAAAGCTGGCGGTGATTATCTTCACCATCTTGAAGCGAAATGAGGAATGGGATGCCAGTAAAGCCTTTGCGGGAATCGAAAAAGGCCAGGAGATGCTTAACCGGCTTGAAGATAAAAAGAGGAACGACAGCAGCCTTAAAGGAGTCATTGCTCCAATAAATACGAGCCCTGTGGCCAACAGAGGTCATAGCCTCAGAAGGTCTGTCTGCCGTTCCCTGTAACATAGTATAACTCATCTTGCTCTTTGACTCAAATGTGTTAATTCCCTTTGAGGGAGAAGGTGGAGGTGTGCCTTAACACCACCAAATTTTCAGTAAAAAAATTTAAAACCGTACATTTTTTACTTGACAAGGGTTATTACATCTCCTTGGGATAGTAGTAGCGGCTATTTGTTCATCGCCTGTTTGGCCAGCGCTCTAAAATTAGCCGCCAGTGATTCGTGATGCTCGGCCAACTTGTTCAGGTCAGCCTTGCTGGTAGCCTGCAGGTTGAGATGACCGAGGGGCATTGTGTGCCGCTTGCCATCGGCTTGATTCATATATTCGACATAGTATATGTCGCTGCCGCAGATTCTTTCGCCTTTGTAATCTTTGATAGTGCCGATAATCTGCTCCGCATCCTTATGAAAGGGGTTATACAAAATGATAACTTTATCGCCTGGTTTCATGATGAATCTCCTCTTTGTATTGTTTGGCCTCGGCAATGGCCATTTTAAGTTCTTTTACACCCATAAGCCGCTGGATGATGTAGCTATCAATCAAAATGGCCTGATACACTGATAGCTCAGGGTAGCGGCTGAGGATTCTATCTGAATCAAATTCAAAGGGATTGGTTGATGCTTCGATTTCTTCGGCTATCTTTAGCATTCTTTTTAAGCTGGTCATTAGTTCACCTCCTATCTTATTGATTTATAATCGCTTAATGTCATTTAGAACCTACCTCGGAAATGAGTGAAAGTCAAGCCAACTTATTGATATTAATGGATTATTGTCATTGAAAAGTTAACTCCTGAAGAAACCCCGAAAATAGGCCGGATATTAAACAGCCTCTGTTGTAATCATCGCCCGATATCTGCAAAAGAAGATAAATTCACACCCTGTTTCATAATTCCCCCGTTCCGCTTGACTTTCAGTTGATTCAATGCCTTCATGTATTGGCGAGAGGAGGATAATACCATGGAAAATCAACTATATGACCGTACGGATGTGTTTACGTTTATGGGGGATATAGCGAAAAGGCTTGCCAAGGAAGGGGAATGCCTGCAGGCTCTGGCTGATACCTGGCTAGATAAAAACACCGACGAACATGATTGTCTTGTTTTATCCGGTGTTGGTATTTCACGTCTGGGGCGGAAATTACTGGTGCTACGAGGACAGTTGTGCCAGGCATGTGCCACTAAAGAGGTTGCTGAAGGGTTGATTTTCGGGCTGGCGGCTAAAGAAGACCAGACCCCCAAAGAATGAGGTGTGCTGTAGATGAGGCGTATACTGGAAGTTATTTATGGTGGTAAGGCCTCGAGCTTTACGGTTAGTAAAATCACCCGCTCAAAACTTTACGGCTCAAAACGGCGCATCCCCATAGATGTGCAAGGGCAGGAGTGTTCCAGAGCAGCCTTAACCCGAGACGGGAGATTTGTTTTGCCCAACGGTGGCACCGCCCTACTTTACTTAGACGAGAATGGCGATGTGGTGGAGCGAAGCCGGCTTCAGGCGATTGATGCGGATGGAGAAATAACCACGCAGGGAGAATCAACTCCCGATGCGGCATTAGAACTTGGTCAGCTGGTATCGGCTGCCGATGTGTTGGATTGCAGTATCACTCATGCCTATGCCCTGGAGCCGGTTTTTATTTGCGCCGAATTAGAGGCGTCGTTATCCCGTGGGGAAATTTACCGCCTGCCGGATTGTAATGACCACCGAAGGTTTCTGATAGGAAACGGGGAAGGATACTTTATGTTAGTTGGCAAGCCAACGGGATTTGAGTTCGTCGGTCTGGCGGAGTCTGACCTTTCGCCACCCGATATTGAGGATGATTATGATGATAATATTGACTTCGGAATGTTATAGAAGAAGAAAGGTTTAGCTGGTTATGTCACGCTGGATTAAATTGAGTAACAGCCATAGCCGTTCCGCCCGGGTGCGCATGGAGCCAAAAGAAACAGCAACCCCCATACAGTTCCAAACCAATGATGGGAGACTGGTAACGGCGGCTAAGATTATAAAGTCACCCCTATCAAAAACTTACTCATATCTGCGCTCCCATTGCAACAACGATCAGGAACTGGCCCGGGTTCTGTTGGAGTCCGACCCGGAGATTGACCTGGAGGCAGCCGGCAGATACACCGGCCCCACTGACCGGGTGCTGCTGGATTCACATGATCAGGTACTCTATGCCGCATCTGAAATAGAAATAGTGCTTGATGCAGATGGACAGGAAATAGAGCGCAGGCCGCCGGTAAAAACGCCTGCTAATATCGACACGGAAAAACCTTTGCGCTGGACGGGCAAGATGTTCAAGCGCTCCGATGCAGTGCGGCGCTTTGTATTTAGCCGCAATTATCAAATTCGCCATATTGACGGGTTGAGCTTTGATTTTCTGTTTGCCATGGCAGCCGAGCTTGATAAGTCTGATTCCCTGGTATTACTGGGCGCCGGGGCACATGGGAAAGAGCCGCTGCTTTTGGAACGCAACGGCCTGCCTTACCGGGGCTTTCTGGAAGGCCGGGTCAATGGGGATAAGTATCTATTGATATTACACTTGTCACAGCTTGAACTCATTCAAATTATATGATTACCCAGGACAAGATAAATTGGAAACAACTGGGAACCGGCCGTATATCCCCGCCGGGGTCAATCCCTGATAAGAGGCTGTCCGAGCGCATTGTTGCTTATAAAAATCAAGTGGCCGGCAGATACCGCAGCGTTGCGCCACAGGATATTATAAAAACCATGGCACCGGGGGAATATATCGTATCCCCCAAAATAGATGGCGAGACCTGGTTTCTGTTGGCCGAAAATGGAGGGGTATGGCTGATATCGCCATCCGGCAAGATTATTACCGATGTTCCGGTTACTGATGAGGCTGCCAAAATCCTTAAGAAAAGACATCTGTTTCTGGCCGGGGAACTGTATGCCAATGGTCAACCGTCCCGTCCCCGTGTCCATGATTTACATGCTGCATTGGGGGGTGTGGCTAAGGCGCAAATCAAGCGGCTGCACTTTGCCGCTTTTGATCTATTGGGGGATGAATATAAGCCAAGCCCCTTCAGCGAGCGAGCCCGACAGCTCATAGAGCTTCTGGCTAATGGCAAGCTCTGCCACAGCATCCCCTTTGAAAAAATATCTGATACACAGGGTATATTGGAAGCTTATCAACGGCTGGTTACCAACCAGGGACATGAAGGAATAGTCGTCCGCTCGACCGATAGGCAAATCCTGAAAATAAAACCGGAAGTGACTATCGATGCGGTAGTGGTGGGCATGACCTGTCGCACCAACGGCGGTGTCGCTGAGTTGCTGTTAGCTCTCCAACGGCCTGACGGTATTTTCCAGTTATTGGGACGGGTAAACACCGGATTCAGTGAGGCGGAGCGGTTTGAACTGGCCCGCAGGCTGCAACCCCTGGCGGTGCAATCCTCTTATCTGGCGGCGGCTCGATCGGGGGCATTGTTTCAATTCTTAAGGCCGGAAGTGGTAATTGAGGTCAAGTGCAATCGGGCTGTTGCCCAAAGTACTTGTGATGGGGTGATGAGAATTTAGCCTATAACCCACAAAAGATTTAATTATAAGATTTAGCCGCTATGCCGGGCTTAAAAATAGCTATAAGCAGTAATTCCAGCTTTATTAGCACTCTA
>JAJRUS010000058.1 GCA_024277675.1 bacterium
CAAAGTCAGGTTTTGGGCAAAAAGTGAAGGTTAAAAACAAAGATCGCATAAAAAAATGAATAGCGGGAAACATAACTCAAGCGAAAATTTGAGTTGTTATAGGAATGCAAATTGTTTGCGATGGGCTTTTCCCCCTCCCTTTTTTTAAAAACTGAATTAAGCGACAATCCCCTAATTTTAGATACGGCCTGCCGCAATCATAACCCTTTCATTGCATTGACATGTAAGACAAATAGTAGTATATTGATTTTGCTTAAAAGGTATTACAAACGGGCTTGATGGGTAGATTAAAGTAAAGGGTGTAGACCCTGAAGGCTTGCCAAAGCAAGTTATACGAGGTAAGATTTAATGGCCAATAGAAACAGAACCGGCAAAAAAGCGATTGAGCAGTATGACCATAAGGATAAGGAGCGGTTGAATAATCCGCCGGTGGGTTTGGTGACCCCGGATACGGATAAGGAGGCGGGTAAGAAATTGTATCAGTATGATCCACATCTTGATCCCTGTTTAAACTGGGCGGGCAAGGCTGAGCATACCAGTTTCGAGGTGCCCACGGTATCATTACATGTGCATGAGCGCATTGACCCGCGCACTATAATAGAGGCGGTACGCAAGGGGTCACAGACCCCCCCAAATGGCGGTTTGAGGTGGGAGCAGCTATCGTTGTTTGCCGCTCCAAAAGAAAATCCGCCGCTGCGGGAGGCGATAGATTTTTATAAGCACAAGCATAACTGGTCAAACCGCTTAGTGGCCGGGGATTCGCTTTTGGTTATGAATTCTCTACTGGAGAAGGAGGGGGGTGGCTGGGGGTTATATTTAAGAGTGAATTGAAAAATATTCCATAGCAACGCAAAGGATTGGCTATTGGAGTGTTCAGAGAACAGATCAGCTTACCTATTACTATATGAAAATACAAGAAATATTTTCGAAGATACTAAAAACACTTCCAACTTTATCTAATATTAGTACAATTATTGGGTGTATAGTTACTATTATAGCGGTATGGTATGCTTTTTCTCAATATAATTTATATAAAAAGGAGCTTCAAAAGACTTCCGATTTAGATATTAATATCAGTACGATACAGTCTTCAAATATTGGTATTTCGGATTTCGAATATGTGCCAGGAGAAAATTTGTCTAAACCAAAAGAAATTTCAATCTCCCTTTCAAATAAAGGAGAGGTTACAGCACGGGAAATTTGTTTGTGGTTGTTATTAGATGATTCTATACAAGTTATAAGTGATGATAAATCGTTTTCGGACTTTAAATCTATAGTCCCGGGGCATCAAGTATTTCGATTTACAAACCTTGATTTTCCAATTCCGCCCAATTTCCCTCCCTTGCCTATAGCAAAGCTGGGTGTGAAAATTGCTGCTCCCTCTAAGAAGCAGAAAATAACAGTTGGAAAATGTCTACTTTATGATGGAAAAAATAAAAAAACATTTGAATTGTCATATGATTATAATAAACAGTTATTTGAGGCAACAGCCATCAAAAACAGCAACTTTTTATTTATGTCGGGGCAAATGGATTTAAACAAAACCTTGGGTAAGTCCGATTAGATGTTATTCGGATTCTCACCTGAAGAGATCGTGGATGACCGTGGAATTGAAAGTTTGAAGATTATGGAGGTGGATTAAGTTATAATATAAATATGAGGGAGTGTTTCCCATGATAACACTTAAAGAAAATTTTGTGGTGGATAAAAATGGGCATCGTATCGGGGTGTTTCTGGATATAATTGATTACCGGAAGGTACTTGATGAGCTGGAAGAATTGGAATCCATTCGGGCTTATGATGCGGCCAAATCCTCCGCTGATAAGGTTGTCCCATTTGAACAAGCCGTGGCCGAGATTGGGCAAAAAGGCAATTTTTCGGGGTAACCTATAGTTGAAAAGGAACTGATTAATGAAGGCACATATTGACATCCCCTACCGGAAACTGGCTCTATTCTGTGAGAAAAATCATATACTAAAGCTGGCGCTGTTCGGTTCAGTGCTGCGGGATGATTTCAAAGCGGACAGCGATGTGGATATGCTGGTGGAGTTTGAGCCTGATAATCTGCCGGGACTTTTCACTCTGGCGGGTATGGAAATTGAGCTGACCAATACCCTGGGGCGTGAAGTTGAATTAAGAACTGCGGAAGATTTAAGCCGGTATTTCAGGGATGATGTGGTTAAATTGGCCGAGGTGCTCTATGAACAAAAATGATCTGATCCGGTTACGCCATATGCTGGATGCCGCCCGTGAGGCGGTTGATTTTGTTCAGGATAAAACCCAAGAGGACTTGTTTAAGAATCGGATGCTGACCCTTTCGCTGATAAAGTTAATAGAGATTATAGGCGAAGCGGCAGCTAATGTTTCTTCAGAAACGCAAAAATCATTGCCCCAAATTTCCTGGCAAAATGCTATCAGAACCAGAAACCGGCTGATTCATGGCTATTTTGACATTAATCTGGGAATTGTTTGGGATACAGTTAGAGATGATATCCCCCCGCTAATAGCAGAATTGGAAAAAATCATTGCCGCTGAGGGAGGATAATGGCCCACAAGATAGACAAACTCATCATAAATTCCCCCTACGAAGAACCCACCCATTATTGGAGCTACGACAGGGAGACCCGCTCATTTACCAAAAAATAAGGCCGCCGTCCGGCAGGATATATAGTAGCTACTGAGAGTTCTAAAGGATTTGATGATCCGGGCGTTTTCGTTGAGATACCGCTGGTAAACCAGATTCGTTTACGTGTAAAAGCCTGGCGGGAGGCTGGTTATCCAGGGGTTACCGGAATTAGTAAGCGGTTGCTTGAACATTGGCGTAACCCGGAGGAGCGGGAGCATCGCCGCTTCTTCTTCTGCCAACTGGAGGCTATGGAAACCCTGATCTGGTTGGCTGAGGCTCCGGCGGCGGAAAAAGTGGGGATTGAGATACCCTCTGATGGCGGACTTTTTCAGTGCCTGTGTGCCAAAATGGCTACCGGTTCAGGTAAAACGGTGGTTATGTCACAACTTATCGCCTGGCAGATACTAAATAAGGTCACCTACCCCCAGGATACCAGGTTTTCCAGATATATTTTCATTGTTGCTCCGGGACTAACGGTGAAAAGCCGCCTGTCGGTGTTGGTGCCCGGGCCGGGGAGTTATTACGAAGAATTTAATATTGTGCCTGCGGGACTGCTGGAAAAGCTGCGCCGGGGTAAAGTACTTATCCGCAACTGGCATGTCTTGAACTGGGAAACTGAGGAGAAGCTGGCTAAAAAAAGGAGTGTGGACAAAAGGGGAGCCAAGAGCGATGAGGCTTATGTGCGTGAGGTTTTAGGGGAGATGGCTAAAGGAAGAAAGATTGTGGTTATAAATGATGAGGCGCATCATGCCTGGCGTATACCGGCGGAATCCAAGGTCAAGGGGGTAAAGAAAGAGGAAATCGAAGAAGCTGCTAAGTGGATTGGGGGGCTGGATCGTATCCATAGAGCGCGAGGGATACTAAGCTGCTATGATTTTTCGGCTACCCCCTTTGCCCCGTCGGGCAAGAAAAGCGCACCGGAAGCGCTGTTTGCCTGGATAGTCAGTGATTTTGGATTAAATGATGCTATTGAATCAGGTCTGGTGAAGACGCCCAGAGTGGTTATTCGGGATGATGCGGTACCTGATGCAAAGACATATAAATCCAAGCTTTACCATATCTACCAATGGGTGAAAGACGATATAACCGGTAAAGCGGAGTCCCATGAGCCGCTGCCTGATCTGGTAATTAACGGCTATTACCTGCTGGGAAAGGATTGGCTGGAAACCAAGGGGCAAGACACCCAACAGGATAGAACCAAGCGTGAATTTTTAGATGAATGGGTAAAGGCGGTCAACAACCACGGCGGTTTTGGTGCCTGGAAGTGGGTGGTATCTAAAAATCCGGGAGATGTTAGTGGAATTTTAGCAAGTGTATAGAGCCTGAGCTTTTCCATTATCTGGCAACAACATTCATTGACAGGTCGTTTTTTCAGGGTCAACAATCCATTTATCTTATTAGCCGTGACCCTGCTTGCTGGTGGGGCCTTTTATTTTCTTCAGCTTTGGGACCTTCTTCAATATAGTTCGCTTGTCCTGTTCTGGATGGCGGACACTATATTTTACCCGCTTGGTTTCCGGTTGCTTGCTCACTTTTTTCATAATTTCACCAGACCTAAAATTATATCAGCCGCTATTGCCACAATTGATAGAAAAAATATCAGGGCGTAATTCATGTCTTCAAGGGAAACCTTGATGGATGAGAGCAGATACAGGAGAACTTTTCGGTCTTCGTCAGAGAGGGTTTTGCTTTCGACCTTTTCGATGAGAGCATAGTCACTGATGGCTTTTTTGCGCTTTTTAGTGATCCCGAAACGATAGAAGAAAAAGAGAATATACCCCACAACACCGAGGTACCAAACAGGCCTTACCCAATTAGGTTCCATGCGCTGTAATACTATGATTGCCCTGAAAGCGATAGCTGAAAAAAGGCCAATCAAGAAAAAACCGTACGTTACATATTTGGGGACAATGTGAGGTCTTTGTGTTTCCATCTATATTAGTCATTACTCCAAACAGGAATGTATTGCGACGCCGTGCGAATTTCCTTCTTGTATTGTTTGAAATTGGGTTCCTTCTGCCCCACCAGCGCCCAAAATGCAGCTGAATGATTCAAATGGACAGTATGGCATAGCTCGTGGATAAATATGTAGCGGACTAAATGCTCAGGGAAGAAGAGCAGCTTCTGATTGATACTGATATTCTTTTGCTTAGAGCAACTACCCCAGCGTGAACGCTGATTCCTCACCGTGGAGCGGCTAAATGGCAATGCAGTCTCCTCGCTGATTTCTTTCAGCCAGGGGAGTAAATGTTTCTTGGCTTTATGGCGGACCCACTTTTGAAGGACAGCTTTACATAAGTTGTGCTTGCTTATAGCCCCGGAAACTAAAATGATATTATTCCCATTTTCCGTTGCTTCCACCCAATGGGTGATTAGCGGCTTATATTCCACCAAATATTCCTTGCTAATTGCCTGTAAGTGAATTTTCTCCGGTGGTGTGGCAGCAGGCTTAGTTTCTATAAGATTGCGTTGCTGCTTTATACGGCGGCGAGCATTTTCAATCCATGATTGTTTTTGCTTGAGAATATTGGGGATTTTCCTATGGTCGAATCCGTGTGGAACCACCACAACTAAACCGTCCCGCACTGACATATTCAAGCTAACGCGCTTGGCTCGCTTGCTTTCTCTAATGGAAAATTTTGGCATCTTATCTTTAAATGTTTTTGAGAATTTGCCGTGAACTTAACAGTTTATACTAAGTTTACGATCTATTGGGGGCTATTTTCGACTAATCAAATATTTAACCATATCTCCAAATATCATAGCATCTTTTACTTCTGTATCAATTGAGCGTTCAACCATACCCTGAGCTACTAAAAATTTATGGTCTTTTTCAGTGCAAATGTGACCAAATACCCCTAACCTTGGATGTGAATCAAAATATTCCTTAATTTCATATTGTGAGAATGAACTTTTTGTTTTTTAATGGAATCCCCTATTTTTATCTTCACCCACAATCTTAAAACCTTCAACGCTGACATAACCCTCAGCTTTGAGGTATTCGGCAAGGG
>JAJRUS010000059.1 GCA_024277675.1 bacterium
CCTGCTTCAGGAATTATAACTTGTGATACACCGGCAAGCTGCCTTATTTGTTGCCTAAGCTCTTGCTCATCCGGGCCGCCCAGCAGTATTATAGCAGCTTTATGCTTAGTTGTTAACAGTTTAGCCGTTTCGGCAAAACGCTCCGCCGCCCAGCGCTTTTCGGGTTTGACTGCACCAGGGTGCATAGCAATCAATGGCCGGAAACCATCAATCTCACTGGAAGCCAAAAGTTGCTTGGCAAAATCCTCATCCGCCGGACTTAAAACCAGGCTAAGCCTTTGGGGCTGAACCGCTATACCCATATAACGGAGAATATCCAGATAATATTCCAGCATGTGCTTAGTCGTTTTATTAACCGGAATGGGCTTGGTCAGCAAGAATCCCCGGCCATCGGCAGCATAGCCTATTCGTTCGGGAATCCGGGCCAGATAGGTTATTAAGGCCGCATGAAATGAATTGGGGAAAAGAATTGCCATATCAAAACCAATTTGGCGTAACTCTTTGGCAAAAGCCAGTCTGGCCTTCCAGGAATTATGCTTCCCCTTTGGATCATATACAATTAATTCATCTATATCGGGGTTTTGGGCAAGTAACGGTTTGACCCACGGGGTAACCATAGCCGAAATATGCGCATTTGGATAATGTTCCCTTAAACCGGCCAGCGCCGGGGTAATGAGTACGCTATCCCCCACCCAGTTAGGACTTCTGACTAATATCTTCATTATGTTGTTTTCTAAATAAATTCCAGGAAATTATATGATCGGTTTTGCTGAAATATCAGCCCCCGCCTCCAGCACTAGGGTCATAGACCCAAGGGTGGCAGGGAGCGGTGTTTAGCCATAATGGCCTATCACATAATTAATCCAGCCCAGGGGTTATGATCCCGGCTTGGTTTTCCAGCGCCGGTGCATCCAGAACCATTGCTCCGGATACTTGCGCACACACTCTTCAACCGCCCGGGTAAACTGCTGCATATTCGCCTGGATATCGGCTTGCCGGTTTCCGCTGTTTATAAGCTCTATCTGCTGCCCATATATAATTTTGTGTTTGCCTTCAGTTTGTCGGATAATAAAAGCCGGTATTACCGCTGCTCCGGTTCGTAAAGCCAGTACCGCCGGGCCAGTTACGGTGGAGGCCGGTTGACCGAAAAAATCGACAAACACCCTGTCCCCGATAGAAACATTCTGATCGATGAGGATGCCCAGCAACTGTCCCTGGTTAAGCGAGCGCAGCACCGCCTTGGTGGCGTTTTTTTTGGGTATCAGCCGGTTACCGTATTTAGTGCGGTATTTATTGACCAATCTATCCAGATATTTATTATCCAGCGGCCTGACTATTATATCAGCCGGATAGCCGATTACCGACTGAGCATAAGCCATCAATTACCAATTGCCGAAATGGGCGGTGATGAAGATCACCCCTTTACCGGCTTTATAAGCCTCAACCAGGTTATCCAGCCCCTCATAGCTTACCCATTGGGATAAGTTTTTCTCATTAACTTTAGCCAGATGGCAGAATTCGGCGGCCGAGCGGCCTAAATTGGCATAACAGGCCCGGGCGATTTGTTCTAACTCCGCCGCATTCTTTTCCTGCCCCAGGGCCAGCTTGAGATTGGCTAAGGTTACCCGCTGATGGCGCCGGTCAAGCCGATAGGCAAGTACACCCAAGGTCGCCCCCACTTTAAGCGCAATCCTGAGCGGCAGCAGGCGAAACAGCATACCGGCAGATAAAGCCAATAGATATAAAAAGTAATCCATAATATATTTGAAGTTCCCACTTTTCCACGTAATATATAGCAAAAAAACCACTTAATATCCGTAAGTGGTTTCCTAAATCCTGAATATTGGTAACTGTCTAAAGAGCTAGAAGATACAATCCGTTTCCGCTAATTGGTTTAATACATATTGCCTGATAGCCTGCGGCTTAGGCAATTTGCGTACCAGCTTGCCATCCTTAATTAGCGGGGTAAGCAATGATCTATAGGGAGCAGCGCAAGTGGGGCAGGAATCGGAAGCCGTATGTGACGGCAGCACCACCGTTTTTTGGCAATTATCGCAGCGCAGCAGCTTTTTGGCGCCCGAACATTTACCCTTCTTGGCCAGCGGCTGACCGTCAATCTCCACAATATCGAAGGAAAAGTTAACCACCGGGGCATTGCTGATCGAGGTTCCCACTCCATAAGCATCGGCCGCTTTATTTAAGCGGCTGATTTTGCATTCATCCAAGCCGCCACTGACAAACAGCTTAATCCGGTTAAATCCCCGATAATCGAGTTCCCATCTGACTTCTTCTAGAATTTGCAGCATATCCCCCCGCCGGGAAGATGGGGTGTCAAGCCGCACCGCAAACAGGTCGTCTCCCATAGCTTGGGCTATCTTTATAGCCCCAAGCTTCTCATCGGAGAAGGTATCGATAAGCGCAATACGCTTAACTGCGGGGTCGATAAGTTGATGAAAAGCCTGCATTACCTCGACCGGATCGCCCATCATCAGGATTAATGAATGGGGAATAGTACCCCTGGGAACTTCCCCGATAAGCTCTCCGCTCTTTACCACCGCCACCCCATCGCAGCCGCCGATAAAGGCATTGCGTTCTATCATGGGGGCCAGCGCCGGGTGCATGCGCCGGGCGCCAAAGCTGATCACCGGCTTATCAGCGGCGGCCTTTTTGCAGCGGGAAGCCTTGGTAGCTATGCCGGACGCCTGACATAGTATGCCCAATAGCGGGGTTTCATAAATGGCGTAATCCAAATACCGGCCCTCCAATACTACCAATGGCTGGAAGGGCTGAAATAAGCTGCCTTCCTCCATGCTATATACATTGATGGGCAAGCCTTCCAATAAGTAAGCCAGTTCCTCGATACCAGCCAGTACCCCCCAACTCCAATCCGGCGGAAAACCCTTCAGCATCACCTCAGCTGTAGCCCGACTCTTAATGCCTTTTTCTTTAAGGATTTTTACCGTGTGGGTAAAGTAAACATCGGTGATTTTGCCACTCTTTATCTCAGCTTCCGTAGCAATATGAAACACAAGCTGCTCCTTTACTGCTTAAGTGCAATAAAATTCTATGTTCAGGCTGGTCTTAATCTATTGGCTTGGGTAAGATGAGGGCATCGCTTAGCTGGTTTATACCCCCTTAAGCCCAGCCGCCTCAACCGACTGAAGCTATTGTTTTATCCGGCTTTGTTTTAGCCGATATCGGCTTGGTTAGGGCCACTTCCAGCACTTCATCAATCATGTCCACAAAAACGAAGTCCAGCGCCCGCTTTGCCTTGCTGGGAATATCCTGCATATCTTTTTTGTTCTGTCGGGGAACGATAACCCGGCGAATACCGGCCCGTTTGGCGGCCAGCACCTTTTCTTTCAGCCCGCCTATCGGTAAGACTTTACCTCTCAAGGTTATCTCCCCGGTCATAGCTACTTCGCAGTTGGCGGGATTCTTAGTCAGCGCCGACACCAAGGCGGTAGCTATGGTGATACCGGCAGAAGGGCCGTCTTTGGGAATTGCCACGGCCGGCACATGCACATGA
>JAJRUS010000060.1 GCA_024277675.1 bacterium
ATACCGAATATGATATGGCCGCCGCCCGGGGCGCAGGCTGCCTGGCGGTGGGTGATAAGGTAGCGGGGGATGTGCAGATAAATGTTTTGGGGGAGCTGTTGGGGATTATTGGCTGAGCCGGGGCTGCTTACTTCATTTTGCAGCCCTAAAATCTGATTGCTAACTATGCCTGAGAGTGTTATAAACAAGCAGGCGCTCAGGAGTCTGTCGGACTTTAGGTGATTCTACTGCGTAAAGTGATAAACATATCCATTTTCCCGCTCATTTTCGTTAAATAGGCACGTTATTCGCCTCAAATGATCGAAAAAATGGGCTATGTTTCTTACTTTCCTCGCTACGAACTCTAAAGTCCGACAAACTCCCAGGTTGTGTCTGGCACAGGAAAACACCAAAATGGTAACCCGAAAACAAATCAACGAAGTGGTAAAACAGCTTATAGAAAAATATCAACCGCTTAAGATAATCCTTTTTGGCTCCTATGCAAAGGGAGTCCCCGGAAAGCCTTTGATCTGACCCTCAAGGTGAAGGCTTTTATCCTGTTTCCCACCTGGTACAAAACGCCTATCGCTTATGTTAAGGATTTTTCATGAATGATCCAGTAAATGATATTTTAAATTACCTTAAAGATTTTAAATGGATAAGCTATCCTGTAGTAATAATTCTAATTATCATAGGAATAGCGAACTTTGCAAATGCACTGCAAGACATTTGTGACTTTGCGAAGAGGATAACAGCCCGTTTTGAAAATAGGCAGTTGAGTGATCGCGATCTTAAAGAACAATCTCTTGATCTGGCAAAGCAACTGATACTTCTGGTTAATGAAAGGCAAGCTAATGACCCCTTAATTGATTTCCAAAATTGGGATAAATCTTGGGATGAATTCACGAAGAATGAAAAATGGTATGAGTATACGAAGCGTCTTATCCGTTACAACCAAGAAACTAATAACATTTACTTCCGTGATTATGCACCAAAGGTTGCAAAATTAAGAGAGGAGTTTTTGAAGCGGGGCTTAATTGATAAGAAATTGGACATGTTTTACGAAAGACCAACGAACTATATTGGTCTACAAATCGTTGCCTTCAGATTAGCTGGTTTGGCAAACAAGCTTTCTAGATAATTTTAGTTTGCCTACCCTCTGCTAAACTAGACCCCTATATCCAAGCCTTTAACAAGGGATACCCTGAATTTGCTTGGCGAGTTTGCTGAAAAATATAGGATGGAGAAAGATGTTATCTAAAGATGAACTTGATAAAGAAATCAAAAACATCGTAGAACAGCTTATTCGGCTATATCAACCTGATAAGATTATCCTTTTTGGTTCGTTGGCGGGCGGTAAAGTACAGGAAGGAACGGATATTGATTTATTTGTTATTAAGCAGGATGTGCCTGATGTCGGGGTTGACAGAATCCGTCAATTAGATGCACTGATTAAATATAGCTTGGCTACGGATTTCATTGTATATAAACCTGATGAGGTAAAGCAGCGAATAGAATTAGGCGATCCCTTTGTGAAAAGTATACTCAAAGAAGGAAAGGTTCTTTACGATGCAAGCTGAAATTATTAAAGAATGGATAGAAAAGGCAGAGGAAGATTTTGGGTTTGCCTCAACCAGCATTGAACATACGAATTATTTTGCCCAGGTCTGTTTTCATTTTCAGCAAGCAGCGGAAAAATACCTTAAAGCTTTTATTATTGCAAATGGTTTAGAGTTTAGACCGGTTCACAATCTGTTAGAATTATTAGCAACTTGCAGGCAGAAGGAACCGGCAATTGAAAAAATAGAGGAAGCCTGTCGCTATCTTAATCCATTCTATATCGATACCCGTTATCCTGTTCACTGGCCTACCCACTACGACAAAGAGACCGCTATCAAGGCCAAAGATTTTGCTACAGTAATTAGAAGGTGGATAATGGATTTTTTAAACGTTTGAATGAGACAAAGCAGGTGAAAATAATATTCCCTCTTTTGCTTTTTTATTTCGATAAATCGTGTCAGCCCCTATAGCGGTTAGGTTTTTGACTGTTTTGTGGCTAGGAGTCTGTCGGACTTTAGGGTTCGTAGCGAGGAAAGTAAGAAATATAGCCCATTTTTTCGGTCATTTGAGGCGAATAACGTGCCTATTTAACGAAAATGAGCGAGAAAATGGATATGTTTATCACTTTACGCAGTAGAATCACCTAAAGTCCGACAGACTCCTAGTAAAATATCTAATATCGCCTTTTCAAGTTCCCCATTTTTTGCTTGCCTAATATTCATCAGATAATGAAGTTTTCCATATGCTGTTTGAATAACCTTTTTCATTTTTGTCCATCCAAGTCGTCAGTAATAACAATAAACCCCATGTTTTGATTTTCTAAGTTATGTTGTACTTCCGGATATGCCCGGCCTAAGACTTCACTGGGCTTTGACCAGTTTTTTTATTTGCGTTATTTAGGAACAGGTAACCCAATCTTTTTTAGTGGTAAGTAATTAAAATAATATGAGCAACCATTTATTGAAATAATATAATCCAACACATCTTTATATCCTGGTTGCTTGAACCAATCATTAAGAATATAAATATATTGAATCTCAACATTTAGTCGCGATAACAATTTTCTATACTGTTTAATCTTAAAGTCGCAAGTTTGCAACTTCTCATCCGTAGAACCGGCACCTCCTTGAAACTTAATTTCTAAAATAAACATTGTATTATTCACGATAACAAAAATAGCATCGTCCGGTAAAAGTCTTTTGGAAATAAATTTTTTATAGTCAATACCTTCTTTTTCCAGAAATTTGTATAACCCGTGTTTTTTAAACGATACGGCAACCTTTTTTTCTTTATAAAAAATATTATTCTCTTTCACGCTATAATTAGGTTGTTTTCTAATAAAAGTCAAAAAATCAACATCTCCTTCAAAATGAAGCCCTGTTTTTGTATTAGCTCCACCAATTCCCCCTTTTTTCATAATTTATTTAACCAATGTATTAGTTAATAATTCATTGAACCTTTTTTTTGATAAATCTAAATATTTTTTTTCGCTGTCAATGCCGATAAATTTTCTGCCATATAAATATGCCGCTAATCCTGTGGTCGAGCTTCCGGTAAAAGGATCAATAATCAAATCACCCTTATTGGTACTCGCCAAAACTATCCTTTTAAGTAAATCAAAAGATTTTTGGGTTGGATGCTTACCAAATTTTTTTTCTATTTTCTTGGGAGTATTTATTGACCAAACTGACCTCATTTGCAATCCCTTCTTTTTTAGCTGATCCTCCGGCCAATCATCTTCTTTCATTGAGGTGTAATTAAAAACATGTTTGGATTTTTTATTTTTCCTGGCCCAGATCAATGTTTCATGACTTGCGGTAAAGAAACGACAACTCAAGTTTGGCGAAGCGTTTGGCTTAAACCAGGCGATATCATTTAATATATGATATCCTGCTAGCTGCAAAGCATATCCACACTGGTAGATAGAATGATACGTTCCGCTTATCCAGATGGTTCCGTGAGGTTTTAACACTTTTTTACATGCTTTTATCCATTCAAGATGAAAGTTGAAATTTTCTTTAACTCCATTACTTAAATCCCAATCAGCTTTTTTAACACTTACCATCTTCCCATTTTGGCAGGTAAAGGTTCCACTTGACAAAAAGTATGGAGGATCGGCAAAAATCATATCAACCGAGTTTTCTCTCATCTCGGATAACAAGTCAAGGCAATTTGCTAAATATAGCACAAATCCGTTTTTTTGGTAATAAGGTTTTCCTGCTGTTGTTACAGGTTCTTCCATTGTTGTTGCAAACTCTTGATCAATTTTTGGATTTGTTTTCATGAGTAGAATAACACCATATGATGGGGCGAAATCAAATTAAAGGGCTAATGCCTTTGCATTAAACTACTTTAAACATCCTATTTCAACCGCAGTTCGGAAACCTGCTGTCGGAAGTATCCTTGAGCTTTAGCTAATTTATTTTCTTTTTCCTTAAGCGCAGCTTCTATTTCAGCCAGTTTAGCTTGCCGGTCTTTTAGCATGCGCCTGGTCTCTACCGGGGCCGGGCCGCCGATGCCCTGGCGTCGCATAATGCTTAATTTGGGGTCGGTCACTTCTTTGAATTTGGCCTCATCAATCTCTAACTCCCGATCCAATATATCCCGGCAAATCATCTTAAACCGTTTGGCCGGAAGCTGGTTAAGCTGAAGGCCGTCCTTGATGGCCGCCTGCACTAAACCGCCCACCAGAAAGTGCGCCTCCCTGAAAGACAGGCCGGTTTCCATGACCAGGAATTCCGCCAGGTCAATAGCGGTAATATGGTTTTTCCGGGTAAGCTCAAGCATTCTCTTTTCATTGACCTTCAGCGTTCCCATCCCCAGCTTGATTATATTTATGGAGGCACCAACCGTATCGATGGCCTGCCATAATGGGGGCTTGGTTTCTTGTAAGTCTTTGTTGTAACCGGTGGGTATGCCTTTCAGCATAATCAACAGATTCATCAAAGCGCTGAATACCCCGGCCGCTTTACCGCGCACCATTTCGATCGGACAGGGGTTCTTTTTCTGCGGCATGGCCGAACTGGTATCGGTTAAATTATCCGCCAACTCCAGCATATTAAATTCATAAGTGGACCAGACCACTAAGTCTTCGGCAATCCGGCTTAAGCTGGCGGCGATTATGGCCAGAGCAGCGGCATACTCCAGGGCAAAATCACGGTTGGAGACCACATCAATGGTATTCTCCAGGATTCCATCAAAGCCCAATAATCCGGCGGTATATTTACGGTCTATATTAAAGGTGGTTCCCCCGAAAGCACACGCCCCAAGCGGATTTTTATTCCAGCGTTCATAGATTTGGCCCAGGCGTTCCAGGTCGCGCAGGAAAACATCTATATAGGCCAACAGATAATGTGCCAGGGTAGTGGACTGGGCATGCTGGGTGTGGGTGTAGCCCGGCATAACCGTTTCGGTGTGCTCTTTCGCCATATCAAGGAATACCTGCACCAGCTCCACCAATTGCCGGCTTAGACCAAGCCCTTGATTACGCAAGTAGATAAGCACATCCGTCATTACCTGATCGTTTCGGCTCTTGCCGCAATGGGTCTTGCCCCCCACCTCGATACCGTATAAATCAATCACATATTTTTCGATTATGGGGTGGATATCGATCTGCTTAGGGTCCAGTTTCAGCTTACCGGCCCGCCAATCTGCCCGGGCCTGCTCCAGACCGGTTAAAATTTTAGCCAGTTCAGCTTCGGTTATTATGCCTTGCTTATGCAGCATCAGGTTATGAGCCTCCACCACATCAATGTCAATCTCCACAATTCGCGCATCTTCCTTAAGACTGCTGATGAATTGGGCGGTCTCGGTTCCCAGGCTTTCCGATAAACGTCCACGCCACAGGTTTTTGTCCTTATTGTTATTATGATTGTTTAGCATGTGCCTAATATACCATCCTCTAAAACAGATTACAAGCTGGAGTTCCTCATTTTTACTCAGAATTCACTTGGTGTTGCCGGTTTTAAGCACACTAACTAACTGGGCTTTATGTTGGGGCTTAAGTGAGGATTGATTTAATTTGTGGATAGTTGTCCGGCGATCATAATCCTTTCGGATAAGGTGTGCTTCACCATCTTCCCAGATAACATAGCTGGCCTGGGGATTACCGTCTCTGGGCTGACCCAGACTGCCGGGGTTGATAATCAGCCGGTCTTTAAGCTTTCTGATCCAGGGCTTGTGGGTATGACCCCAGATAACTACCTGCGCCGTAATTCCTGAGAGTATTTCAGCCAGCCCATCATCGCTAATCTTGGCTCCCAAATAGCGATATAGATCACCGGGCACCGCATGGGTCAGATAAAAAGTATGATCTCCCAGCGCTAACTCTTGCTCCAGCGGCAGTTTTTTTAAGTAGTTTATATCATCAGTATCCAGGGTTTGCCAGCTCAATTCTCTGGTAACCATGGATAATTCTTTCATGGCATAGCCACAGCCGCAATCAACCCGGTAGCCTACCGCCTGATCGTGATTTCCCCTCACTACCACCTGCGCCCGGCTGCGTACAAAATCTAACACCTCTTTGGGATTAGGGCCGTAATCCACCAGATCGCCGGCACATAACAAATAATCATAATCTGAAGGCAGGCAGGCCAGGGACTCCAGATTAGCATGTATATCCGAAATAACAATGACCTTCATATTTTTCCGTCTGGTCAGAATAAGTTGGGAAGTGAGGCAGGCAAGCCGACGTTTTAAAATTTATATAATATGACGGCTCGTTGTCAATTGTTATAGTATAAACAAACTCTTACAGCAAGTTAATTTCAGGGTTTATCGGTCAGGAATCCCACCATATAAAATATACCCGATATCGGCTAAGCTTAAAAATGGCCGGGGGCCAGCCACTACCCTACAATTTTCAGGTCCTTACCGGCTTTGAAGAAGGGTACCTTCTTGGTAGCTACTTGTACTATTTCGGCTGTTTTGGGATTTCTACCCAGGCGGGCATTGCGATGACGGATAGTAAAACTACCAAAGCCTCGCAACTCTACCTTATCTCCATTAGCCAGGGCATTGGAAATGCTTTTAAACACCATATTTACGGCAATGGAAGCGCTCCGCTTGGTAATACCCAATTTCTGTGCTACTTGATTAATAATCTCTGCTCTAACCATTAATCCCTCCGTATGATAAAAAGGTTAAATAATTATGTGATATTTGTAAACAGAACTTTTTTTTACTAATATACCATAACTAACGGAAAAATCAACATAAAAATTATAAATTATATAATAAATGATAAAAATTATCAAAAAAACACTTGCCGGATAAGCTTGAACAGTAAGATAAAAATACATATTTACCCCGCAAGCACAACGAATAAAGTGAATTATATGATAATGGTAACTGTCGGCGGTCTGAATCTCAGCCTACAAAAGAAAACTTTGAGTAGCATTTGATTTTGCGTAATGGCTTATGTTATTATGTGCCGAGTTGAGCGCTGAAAGAATAACTCATTCTTTGTCGGGAGAAACCATAGTGGAATTTGAACTGCGCACCTATACATTTCTGGATAGTTTACAACCCCAGCTAGCCCAGTTTATTGCTAAGGACAACCGGGTATACGACCCGCGGGAATATGACGCCGCCCTGTTTTTAGAAATCGCTCCGGCGATGGAAATTCACACCATGATTGATATGGCTCTAAAAGCCACCAGGGCGCATCTGGGATCGGTGGTCACCGAGCGTCAGTTCGGCTTGCTACAGGTACACCATCCTGACCAGGGAGAGGTTAAGGAGGCGGGTAACGCTATTTTAAGGGCTACTGGTTTGAGCATTGCCGACCGGGCGGAAGTAAAGCTGTTAACCAATAAAATAATCCGGGGCGTAGAGCAGGATCATGCCATCTCGTTTACCGGTATGGCCAAGGGCAATATGGTGATCGGCGGGGAGTCGGTATTTATCCTGGAAAGCACCCCGGCGGCTTATCTGGCCATTGCCTGCAACGAGGGTTTGAAAGCCGCTAATATCAAGCTGATTAATATAAAACCCTTTGGCGCATCGGGACGGTTAATCTTAAGCGGCAGCGAATCGGAAATCGACTCGGCGGCGGAGGCGGCGGTAAACACACTGGATATACTAAATACAGAAACCAAAAAAGAGCGGGCACGGCTGGGTCGGAATTCACAATAATCTGATTTATCCGGATTTAGCGTACCTGGGATTAATATGGGTAGTTATATACTGCCCAGCTTATTTGCCTCCTCTTAATTTTTTATTATTGACATGTTTGCCATTGACCTGTATATTAAAAAATCAATGCCTTTAGAATTAAAGAAAGAATATTTAGTGTGCCATATTGTTTAAAGTTGTTTATCGTTTTTAACTCATTAATCACAGGAGGTTTTAAGTGAAGAAGCAAGGCTGTTGGAAAAGACTTAGTGTATGGTGCTTAATAGCGATAATGTCAGGTTTAGTCAGCGTGGGTTACACTCAAGCCTGTCCCCCTCCAACAACTCCCCCCGCTATAACCGTTTCTGATGTATCTGTGGTGAATAATTATCCAACTGATATAACCATTGAATTTAATGCCACTGGTCCAAGTGTAGTGGGTACCAGTGTTTTTGTTTTTGTTGATAACCCTTGGGGGGGAATGTGGGAACCATTAGCCGATGCTTCCCGGAATAATTTTGAATGTGAATATTTGGGCAATGGACGGTGGCGTATTGTAGGCACCGGTACCGGTTTTGGCGGTGACTGGGGGTTGATTGATGATTTTTACACAAAACCAATTACGCCGGAACAGGGATTCTTTATCAGTTATGATGTTAATCAATGTGACTTGGTTTGGGATGATGGGTGTGGATGTTATTATGAGTGCTGTAATTACTATAAGGTGTTGGCAAATGGGGACCTCTCGCTGCACGATGGTATGGAAGGCGCAGAAATAAATCCTGATTCGCCTACTACTCCGAGTTGGCCTATCCTCAGTACGCCTGTTGTTGATAATGACCAGGATGGGTACTATTCCGATGTAGACTGTGACGATAACAACGCTCTTGTTTATCCCGGTGCCCAGGAGCTTTGCGATGGGCTGGATAATAATTGTGACGGTACGATAGACGAGGGAGTAAAGACCACCTACTACCTGGATGCGGATGGGGATAGCTACGGTGATTCTACGATTACCACCCAGGCTTGCGCTGCCCCGGCAGGTTATGTGGCTGACAGCACCGACTGTGATGATACTATTGGCAGCATAAACCCGGGGGCTGCTGAAATCTGCGATGGAGTGGACAACAACTGTGATGGGCAGGTGGACGAAGGGTGCATCCCGCCCAGCGTCAGTATTTCTACTGATAAGTCCTCATATAATGTCGGTCAAACCATGGATGTAAGCCTGGCAACTATGGCTGGTTCCACACCTACCGTAGTCGATTTATACATTCGGATAGTGTTTCCAAATGGGGCGACATATTATTATCCCAACTTTACAACCGCTTCTACCCCAACAGTTATTTCCAGGACGATAACTGATTGGGGCCCGTCAGTGTCTTTCAGCTACACTTTTGATGCCAATGATGTCGCTGGCTTATACACTTGGGAGGCCGGCTTTACTGAACCGGGTACAGCCACCATTATCGGAGTGCAAAGCAGCAGTCAGTTTTCTTTTACCCCATAAGCCGGGATAAAAACTGAGCGATTTTGGGGTTGTGCATTCACGAACCGTCAAGTTGGTCATTTTAGGTTATTCAAAAGCTGCTTACGGAGGCTAAAGGGGCTGTTGGTTTCTGTTATTTGGTAAAAACTTTGAGGATATTCCCGCAAGTTGTATTTTTGAGTAGAACTTACCCCTTTCCGAACACAGTTGCTCATTGCTATTCGCTTTGTGGTGTGGAGATTGCTGCCTGTGGGTTTCATGCCCGGAGGGGTGTCGATGGTTTGCCAGCCCCTGGCTATGCTGTCTCTTGAGCTTGCTCTGGGCATAGAGGGCTTCCCTGGCACCGCCCCTTTTTTTTTGGGGGGGGGAGAGGCCACCCTTAAGGAATTGGTTTTCGCCCCTGCCTGGCTTTTGGGAGCTTTGATTTACCTTCGACAATTATGGTAAATTCCCCTTTGGGCTTTCGCTCTTCCAGTATTGCTTTTATTTGAGCCGGGGTGCCCCGCAGCAATTCCTCGAATTTCTTGGTCAACTCTCTGGCTATCAATAGCTTACGTTCCCCCAGTATTTCTTCCATATCTGACAGGGTGGCTGTAAACCGATGCGGGGATTCAAATAAAATAACCGCGCTGGCTGCTTCTTTAATTTGTAATAATTTTTCGCGTCTTTTTTTAGTCTTAGGCTGCAGGAAGCCCTCAAACAAAAAACCCTGGCCAGCCAATCCGGAAATGCTGAGCGCCGCGGTAACCGCTGAAACTCCCGGAATCGGCACTACCTTAAGGTTTTCCTTCCAGACTAACTGTAATAAGCGATAACCCGGATCGGAAATCCCCGGCGTACCGGCATCGGAGACCAGCGCCACCTGCCGGCCTTCCTTCAGCCGGGCAATAAGCTGTACCCCTTTGCGGGCCTCGTTGTGGGCGAAACAACTGGTGAGCGGGGTGTGAATATCGTAATAGCTTAACAGCTTACGGGTGCGGCGGGTATCTTCGGCGGCAATTAAATCGACTTCGCCTAAAATCCTCAACGCCCGCAGAGTAATATCTTCCAGATTACCGATAGGGGTACTTACCACATAGAGGGTGCCTTGAGGATGGTTTGAGATATTTTGCATGGCATATTAGGCTTGACATAACACAGGCGATATTGTGCTGAGAAAAGGGGAAACTTGTTCCCCCCTGCGAACTCTAAAGTCCGACAAACTCCTAGAATAATAAGGCGGTCAGGAAGTAATCGGAAACCAGGATCAGCATACAGGATATAACCACCGCCCCGGTGGTGGCTTTACCGACTCCCTCGGCGCCGCCTTCGGTATAAAAGCCTTTGTAGCAGCCGATGATGGCAATAATCGCCCCAAATACCACTGCTTTGAGCAGTCCGCTGTATATATCATTTAACTTTATAAAATCCACCGTGCGCCGCTCATAAACTACCGGGTTACTACCCAACATAGTAACCCCCACGAAATATCCGCCTATTATCCCGATAATATCCGACATCGCTGTAAGTAAAGGCAATGCAATCAGGGTGGCGATAAAGCGGGGAACCGCCAGGTACTTGACCGGATTAACCGCCAGGGTAGCCAGTGCATCAATCTGCTCGGTAACCCGCATGGTACCAAGTTCAGCCGCCATAGCCGCCCCCACCCGCCCGGCGACCATCAAGCCGGTAAGCACCGGCCCCAACTCACGGGTCATCGAGAGGGCTACTACCGTGCCTACCAGCGATTCGGCATTAAAACGTTTAAAACCGATATAGCTCTGCAAAGCCAACACCATACCGGTAAAGGTAGCGGTAATCAGCACTACCGGAATGGAGTTAAAACCCACTTCTTCCATTTGTTGCAAAATATGACGCAGGCGATAAGGCGGACGCACCATTCCACTTAAGATGTTGCCCAGCAACTGGATTACCCGGCCTACTTCCTCAATAAGGGAAATAACCTCGCTACCTATTAGTTCCAGCCAGTTTTTTATCATTTTTGCTAGTGCGGGTGTCAACCCTATTTTATTGGTTTCGTTGTAGTATTAGGAAATTATAAAATGGGACGCAGATTTTCGCAGATGTAACGCAGATTATTTTAAAATCATGTAAATCTGCGTTTATCTGCGTTCCATTAAGTTTTTGTTCTAAGGCGCCTGCACTTCCACTAATTTCCCTTGCCGATAATACAGGCGGGGCAAACTCCGTCCCACCGAGCACAAAAGCTCATAGGCTATCGTATCGGCCCAGGCAGCTACTTCCCCCAGGGAGAGAAATCCGGTGTCATTATCCCCCCACAATAAAACCTCATCGCCTACTTTAACTTCAGGCAAATGAGTTACATCCACCAGGCTCATATCCATACATACCCGGCCTACTACCGGGACACGAACCCCGCCGATAAGCGCCCGTCCCCGGTTGGACAGCGCCCGGCTATAACCCGCCGCATAGCCGATGGGCAGCGTGGCAATCACCGATTCTGCCGAGGTGATGTAAGTCCGCCCATAGCTTATGCTATGGCCGGCGGGAACCTTTTTCAACTGGATAATTTTAGTTTTTACCCTCATCACCGGCTTAAGCGTAAGTTTCGGTCTTAAAGCCTCATCCGGCATTATCCCGTACAGCATGATACCGGGGCGTACTAAATTGAAATATGCCGGATAAAAATCTATAATCGCCGCACTGTTGGCTGCATGCAGTAAAGGGATTTCTATTCCCCGATCTTTAAGCCTAGCCGCCAGTCCTTCAAAGCGCGAAAGTTGCAGCTTAGTAAATGATTTATCTTGAGCGTCGGCTTCGGCAAAATGGGTAAACAATCCTTCTATTTCTAAGCCCGTTAGACCCATTACCCGTTGAATAATCTCCAGCCCCGGTTTCCAGGGAAAGCCCAGGCGCCCCATGCCCGTATCCAGCTCAACATGTACCTTGATACGTTTTCCCGCTTGCCGGGCGGCTTCATCCAACTTCTCAGCGCTTGAGGCTGTATAGACTACCGGGGTTAAATCATGGCGCATCAGCTGCTTCGGGGAACTATCCAGCAAGCCCAACAGCACCAAAACCGGCACTTCAATCCCGGCCTGTCGCAGCCTTATTCCCTCAGCAGCGGTGGCCACCGCCAACATATATGCTCCCGCAGCTATGAGTTCCCGGCTTACCTGAATCGCCCCATGACCATAGGCATCGGCTTTGACTACCGCCAGGATTTTACGCTTCCGACCCACTAGTTGTCGTACTTGCTTAAAGTTATGGCCAAGCGCCGATAAATCTACCTCAACCCTGGTGCTCCACTTTTGTTCAGCCTGCATATTAAAAGTTAACCGATTGATATGGTTCTTCCGATTCAATTTGATACGGCGCTTCCTGATCGGTCCAATTGGCAAATCGGGTACAATGCTTAAGGAAGGCCAACCGGAAGGCCCCAATCGGGCCATTTCGCTGTTTTCCTATAATTATTTCCGCCGAATTCCTTTCTTCTTCCTTCAATTCAATATGTCGATATGCCTCAGCCCGATAGATGAACATCACTAAATCCGCATCCTGTTCAATAGCCCCAGATTCCCTGAGGTCAGCTAGAATGGGCCGGGGAGGGTTACGGTGTTCAACCGCCCGGGATAGCTGCGACAGCGCAATCAGGGGCACGTTTAATTCACGCGCTAAAGCCTTCAGCGAGCGGGAAATATCCGAAATCTCCTGCTGACGGTTCTCAATCTTACCCCGGCCGCGCATAAGCTGTAAATAATCCACCACAATCAAACCGATATTGTGCTCTTTCTTTATCATGCGCGCCTTGGCCCGCAGTTCAAGCACTGAAATACCCGGCGTATCATCAATAAAGATAGGGGCCTCCGCCAGACTGCCCGTCGCCCGGGTTAACTTACCCCAATCCTCGCTTCCCAGATATCCGGTGCGAATCCGGTGATAATCAACCTGTGCCTCAGCGCAGAGCATGCGCATTACCAATTGTTCCTTGGAGGTTTCCAGACTGAAAACAGCCACTAGAATATGTTCCTTAATCGCTGCATGGGTAGCGATATTTAAGGCGAAACTGGTCTTACCCATGGATGGCCGGCCGGCTACAATTACCAGATCCGAATTATGTAATCCGGAAGTCAACTCATCAAACCGGGTAAATCCGGTGGAGATACCGACAATAGATGTCTTTTTTTCATATAAATCTTCCACCAGTTTAAAGCTGTCGGCAATCAGCTCATTCATGGCAAAAAAGCCGGGACTTACCCGCTGTTCCGCTACTTCAAATAATAACTGCTGGGCTCGATCTAATAACTGATCGGCATCTTCCCGATCCTCATAACCCTCGGTGGTAATCTGGGTGGCCGCATTAATCAGCCGCCTCAGCAGGGCTTTCTCTTTAACAATCTTGGCATGCGCACCCACATGAGCGGCGGTGGGGATAGATTCCAGCAGCGCCATCAGGTAGGCTTCGCCCCCTACATTCTCCAGTTCCTCCCGGCGTTGCAGTTCCTGAGATAAAGTAATCAGGTCAATTACCTCGTTTTTCTCAAATAAGTCCACCATGCTGTCAAAGATTTTGCGGTGGTTGGCCTGATAGAAATCAGTGGTTTTTACGATACTCAAAGATCTGGCCAGCGCCTCATTCTCTAATAAAATGGCGCCCAGTACAAAGCGCTCGGCCTCAATATTATGCGGGGGAAGTTTTTGTAAAGATATGTCGGTGGCAGCCATTGTCAATTTTCTTTATAATATATTGTTATTTTACTGATCCAGTTTATTCTAAAGTATTGACACGCCATTTTCAACACTTATATATTTAACGACCAAAGGTGTGTCCCTGGAGGTTGTTTGGGCTTGCCGGTATTAGAATTTTATAGCAATATTTCAGTAGCGTAGGAAGCATAATCCTGTTTTTACCAACCGGACATTACAACTTATAAATTAATAAAATAGGCGCACCTTGAGATTTTATAGTATAGACTGGCGCAAGGTTCTTATAACAATATTGCAACAAACCGTCGTATTGCTCTTCCCAGTATGTAGGTATTATCATAACATAAAAAGGGCCTTCCCTAGGCATATCAAAGCTGAAATCCGCCTCTTTAACTAAGACGATATCATTCCTCAATTCTTTGGCATAGACAACAGTTTGTTCACCATATGTTACGGTAAGTTTAGAGTTTGGCAGTGCATTCTTATTCAACCATTCCATCCCACTGCGGAATGAATTACACCAAAAATCGGTAGCAAATGGAATTCCCGTTCTGCCACCGGGAAATTTCACGTTTCTGGCTCCCGCCACCCCCCCGATTAGCCGGTTAAAAAATGTGGTTTCATAAGGGTGGATATCGACAATTGATACAACGATGGAGCTGAATCCTAAAAATATAATCAGCCAAACGGTTAATATTGCTGGTTTAGCAGGTAGTATATTCTTCAATTTATCGCCGGCAAATTTTATGAACCAGTTGATTCCTAAACCAGCCAGAATGCAAAGGGCCGGCATAAAAAGCATAAAATGCCTGAGGGTTCTTACATAATATGCGGGTCCTGGCAGGGAAGCAATAATAATAGGGGCAAGAAACCACAACACAATCAGTAAATTATTATCAATCTGATTAGAAAAAAAAGATTTTTTGATTTCCTTAAGCGATAAGAAAAATCCGGTGATACCCGCTAAGAGAGTAAATACGGGAGTAGTAATAAGCACCAGGCCCATGGGGAAGAAAGCATAAAAGATTTTTTTCTTAACATCAAAGGCTGCTGGAGATGAAAATTCACTGGTCCAGGTAACCGGACTCTGATAAGAATATTTAAATAATCCGGTTAGGCTGCTAAATACGCCCCAGGGATCAACCCATTTACTTGGGGTTAAAATATAGACCAAGAGGAAAAATAAACCTAATGAAAAACCCAAATAGCCCCAAAATTTTTTGTTGATATTTAGTGAGTATTTTTTATTTCTAATAAAATAACCGATTGACCATAAAAACAGTATGGCAAATATTATATATCCGCTGTACTTGGTAGTAACCGCAAAGCTCATCAGCGCTGCGAAAGGAATCAAGTATCTCCAGTTTCTTTTTTGCATAGCCAGCCAAAAAACTGAAATAGCCATAATTCCCAGACAGGCGACTACCGAATCTTTGGGATTATTGGGTACATGGCCGATAAAGCGGGGGAACAAGGCTAAAAAGATGGTGGAAAAAATAGCTACTGGAAGGCCGAAGGCCCGGCAGACAAACAAAAAATAGAAAAAAACGGAAATAGCGGCTAATATTATATAGGCGAAGTGGTGGGCGCCAATGTCAGTTAACAGGTTGAGTTTTTTAAAGAATATCTCACATCCAAGAGCAGACAATAGACCGGTAAAACCCCCGTAAGACGATTCTCCCGCTCTATTATAGAGCATCTTTTTTTTAGGGGTCGGCTCTTTTGATAATAAGTCATAATTAAAGGGATTACGAAACTCATCTTGAAATCTACACTTTATTTTATCTTTGGCATAGTTTTTTTCGCCGGTAAGTAAAAAATTAAGGTATGCTTCTCCGCGGTAAAAATAAAAACCGGAATCTAATGTCAGCCCAAAATCTTCAACAAACAAGAAACCTAAAGCGCAGATAGTTCCCGCAATCAGTAAAGCGGCCAGAGTTGTTTTTAAATTAAAGAATTTGTGGTTATTCATTGCCGAAAAAGGTTGCCTGTTCATATAGGCAGCTATCAGTGAGGTCTTCTGTGGTTAGGTTGGTTGTCAGAGAAAATATGGAATTAACCGCCGAATTTTATTATCCATATATACTATAGAGGCCAGATTACTTTGTCAATAAAATCCTATTTTGTTTATGAGCCGTCAGGCTTGACTTTTATTCACTATTAATATATCCTAAAAAAACTTTTCCCCCGTTAAATTACTTATGATATAGGAAATTGCTCATGGAAGAGGTGGTAATAGTAGGGGCTGGGGTAGCCGGTTTAACCTTGGGCTATAAGCTGTCAAAACAGGGCTACCGGGTAACCGTTTTAGAAAAAGAAGCCAAGGTTGGCGGATTAGCCCGCAGCTTCCAGTATGATGACTTTATCTTTGACATCGGCCCCCATCGCTTTCATACCGAAGACACTAAGGTGTTGAAATTTATAGATGATATCCTGGGACAGAATGTAATCAGCATTCCCCGCATGAGCGGGGTGTGGATGTTCGGCAAGTTTCACGACTGGCCGCTACGCCCCAGGGATATATTCAAATTCCCTATTAAGGTAATGTGGCATGCCGCCCTGGAGATGTTTACCAACACCCACCGTGAAGGGGAAACCTTCGAGAGCTACATTCTTAACCGGTATGGGGAGACGCTGTATAATGTTTTCTTTGAGCCGTATACCGAAAAATTCCTGCATATAAAGCCTAAAGACCTGCATCGGGACTGGGCCATATCCGGTATTGACCGGGCGGTAATAGATAAAAAGGTGAGCGTTAACAGCTCGCTGGATTTATTGAAAACCACCCTGTTGCCCAAGCCGATTAAAACCGAATTTCTATATCCCTCTTATGGGGGGATCGATGTCTTTGCTGAATTATTGGCCCAGGGTATAAGGGAGAATAACGGCCAGGTCATACTTAATACCAGGCCCACTGTTGTCAGGACACAAGAAGGCAAAATAGTCGAGTTGCAATGCGGCAAGCAGAAGTTCGAGGTTGACCATCTGGTATGGACGGCGCCGATTAATGTGCTTACCGATTTACTGGATATGGCTGATCCGGGTTTGAGGTATCTGGCAATCGCTTGTTTTAATGTTGAAATTGAAGGCCCGCCGAGGCATGATTACCAGTGGTGCTATTTCGGGGGCTACGATACCCTGTTTAATCGCAGTTCCATTCCCATGTTATTCAGTCCGGCTACTGCGCCGGAAGGCATGCACGGTATATGTATCGAGGTATCCTGCCTGGAGGGCGATGCCTGTTGGCGAAATCCGGATGCCCTGTCGGAAGTGCTCAAGTTTCAGCTGCGGGTAGGGGGGATGTGCGAGGATACCAGTTGTATCCGCCGGATACATATCGAACGGATTCCCAATACTTACCCTATTTATGATATGGGTTTTCAGCAACGGCTCAAGAATGTAAAGGCCGAGTTGGGGCAAGTGGCTAACTTATCCCTGCTGGGCCGTACCGGCACCTTTTGGTATAATAATATGGATCATTCAATCCGCATGGCCCTGGATATGGCCGAAGATATTGTAAGCGGGCAGTCCAGGCAAAAGAGCTACGACAGAAAACTATGAGTACCTCCTCCAAACCGCTGGTCTCAGTTATCATTCCCATATATAATGCCCAGGACACATTGGCGTTGTGCCTGGAGCGTTTGTATCAATCCGATTATCCAAATTTTGAAGTGATTCTGGTAGATGATTGCTCAACCGATACCTCCCCGGAGATCGCCAAAAAGTATCCGGCCAGGCTGGTGCGCATGCCCCGGAATCAGGGGGCCGCTGCGGCCAGAAACCAGGGGGTGCAGGAAGCTAAGGGGGCTATCCTGTTATTTATGGATGCCGACATTTTAGTGGAGCGGAATAATCTGAGCCTGGTGGCCGATGATCTTAAAGATGCAAAAATTGCCGGCGTAGTGGGCTTATTATCCCCTAAGCTTAAATTCAGCAACTTCTCCAGCAACTATAAAAACCTCTACATGCACTACACCTATAGCATTCTTCCCCGGAGTGTGTCGGTATTCTATACCAGCTTTGCCGCTATCCGTAAAGAGGTTTTCAAGGAATGCGGCGGTTTCGACGAAAAATATCGCCAGGCTACCATAGAGGATATCGAGGTGGGGGAACGCATTACCAGCCGCGGACATAAGCTTGTGCTGGATAAAAGATTGCAAGTGGAACACCTGCGGCATTATTTTTTTGACGAATTGCTTAAAACCGGGTTTCGGCGGGCCTTCGGGATTATGAAGATTATGCTCAGGAAGAAATTCAGCGCCGAGGAAAAGGCCGGTTATCAGACCAGCCCCTTTGGTTATCGAGCCGGTATCGGAATTTCTTTTTTTATCTTTTTTTCTTTATTAATGTGGATTATTAAAGGCAGTAGTTGTTATTTAATCGGCGCCTGGGTATTGTATCTGATACTTTTTCTGCTGAATATCGACTTTTTGCTGTATTTGCGGCAAGAGAGGGGCTTTAAGTTTTACTTGCAGAGTTGCGCTGCCATAGCGCTGGATATGTTCGCTCACGGCCTGGGAGCGGTATATGGCCTGATCAGTTATTTCAGGGGCAAGAGGTATTAATTCAGCTTAACGTAGCTTTAGGATAATAAATAGCGCACTACGATGAATGAAAAATTGTTAGCGTTTATTAACCGGAAATGACAAAGTTCAAAGCCCAAATGTCAAATAAAACCCAAAATCTCAACGCCAAAATTTTTGTCATTTGAGCTTTGATATTCATTTGGCATTTGGATTTTGTCATTTGACATTATTCTTCATAGTTTCCCAGCTTGGGTCAATGACCCTTCCTAATATAAATTAGAGATAGACATGGGGTATCTGGATTATTTAAAGTATGGGCGCCGGGTATGTTCTAAGCGGGGGGCCTCTCCCCTATATCTGGTTTTTTTTGTAACCACTAAGTGCAATGCCCGCTGTAAACATTGTCTGCTGGGCAATCAGGATGTGGCTACTACCAATGACCTCTCGATTGACGAGATTGAAAAGGTGTCCGCCGGCATGGATGATATGCTGTTTTTACTGCCTACCGGCGGCGAGCCTTTCCTGCGCAAGGATTTAAGCGAGATCGTGCGCATTTTTCACACCAACAACAAGGTGAAAAATGTGGTGATTCCCACCAATGGGGGCTTGGGCCGGCAGGTAATCGATACGGTAACTAAAATATTAGACAGCTGTCCGGGGCTGGATTTGGGAATTGATGTCTCGATAGACGGTTTGGGAGAGTTGCACGATGAGATAAGGCAGGTGCCGGGGCTGTTTGACAAAGCAATAAATACTTTTAAGGAACTGCGCAAGCTGGAGCAGCAATATGACCACTTAAACGTAAATGTAGAGTCTACCGTGTCCAGTTTTAATCAGGATAACCTGCCCCAGCTGTATGATTATCTGGTAAAGGAGCTGAAAGTCAATACCGTATTTACCCTACTTACCCGGGGTAAACCTAAAGATCCGGCCTCCAGACATTTCGATATCGCCAAGTATCAACAGTATGCCCAGACGCTTGAGCATGATATTAAGCAGCGCATACTAACCGGTTATTATAATTTTCCCTTCTGCGATGTGATAAATGCCAAACGCATCGTGCGTCATCGTTTGATCGCCAAACTGGTTACGGAGGGGAAATATCAGACTGCCTGCTATGCCGGCAGTCTGGGGGGCGCTATGTTCAGCAACGGTGATATTCTGCCCTGTGAGTTGCTTACTGACCGGAAGTTGGGCAATGTAAGGGACTACAATTACGATTTCAAGGCCATCTGGTTTAACGATGCGGCTGATGAGGCCCGCAAATTTATAAAAGACACCAAATGTTTTTGTACTTATGAATGTTTTCTTACTATAAATATCTTGTTCAATATGCGTATGTGGCCCCAACTATTTAAGGAATGGAGCAAGCTGAAAATCAGTAAACTAAGGCCCCAACCCAAACCCCGAAAACCAGCCGAAGCCAAATTGCCTTAGCGCCGGGTTAAGTACAATAACCAACAAAATAAGATTGACGCAATATTTTTTAAAATGATTTGTTTTATGAATTGCAATCTCGGTTAGGGTGTGCTACTTTCAGTTGGATGAATATTTTTATGACCTGAAAACATTCAGGTTATATTAATAGTAAATTATATTTACTTGAAAATTATGGCTTTATCAGCTTCTGGGCTATGTTTCCGGCAAGCAGGGTTTTATCGGACGGCAGATTTGAAATCTTATCCCATAGATGGCCCGGCTAATCCAGGGTAAATTTATGGATAGATCGGGATAAATAGCCTCAAGCTTATCATGGGATTGATCACCATTTGACCACTACCGGGAGGAGCACAGGAAATGGAGATTAAGTCGGAAGAACTACTACCCCCTGAGCGTATTTGTTTAGAACTGACTGCGGAAAAAAAAGAAGACGCCATTAAGGAAATGACCGGCCTGTTGGCGGGTAGTGGGAAGTTATTAGACAAGCAAGCCTTCTTAAAGTGCTTATTTGAGAGAGAGGAGTTGGAGACTACCGGCATTGGGGATGGGGTAGCCCTGCCACACGGTCGGACCGATGCGGTGGGAGAATTGCTGCTGGCCTTTGCCCGCTCTAAAAATGGAATCGATTACGATGCATTGGATGATAAACCGGTACATTTGTTTTTTATGATTGCCGCACCCCTAAGCGATTCTACCAAGGTACTTAAGTTACTGGCCAAGGTTTCCCGATTGCTCCATAATGCCAAGTTTCGCCAGGCATTGCTCAAGGCGGAAACTAAAGACCAAATAATTGAACTCATAAAACAACAGAGGCAATAATTTATTATGAGTAACGGCTATCATTTGCTGGTAATAGTGTTAAATAAAGAAGAGTTTTTAGAAGACATCCTGACTGCCTTTGTGGAAGCCGGAGTTAGTGGGGCTACCGTCATTGATAGTGTAGGTATGGGACGGGTATTGGCTTACGATGTTCCCATTTTTGCCGGCTTGCGCAAGACGCTGGAAGGTCCGCGCTCGGCGCCCTATAATAAGACTATATTTACGGTTATTAAGGATGAGACTCAGTTAAAGAATACGATAGATTTGGTTGAAAGTATCCAGGATTTAAACGTTCCGGGAACCGGTCTTTTGTTTGTAGTGCCCATAACCCTGGTAAAGGGTTTGGCTACCGGCAGCCTGGAATTGTAATTTGTTGATATAACTTTAGAGTACCCTTTATATGAAGGCAGGGAAGTAGTAGTTGTATAATATACTGTTATTGCTGGGAATAGTTTCTTTGCTGGGGTTGATTAGTGGAAAACTTCTGAACCGGATGAAGGTACCTGCGGTTGCCGGTTATGTTTTAGTCGGAGTGATTCTGGGCGGCTCTGTGATAGGCTGGCTGAATGCTTCGATGCTGGACTCACTGGGTTTAGTCAGTGAGCTGGCCTTAGGCTTTATCGCATTTACTATCGGGGCGGAACTGGAATGGGGCCTCATAAAGCGCCTGGGGGCCAGCATTATATCAATCGCTGTATCTGAAGCCTCAGGCGCCTTTATTTTAGTAACTATCGGCATGTATCTGATGCTGGGCAACTTACCCCTGGCCCTCATTTTAGGGGCAGTAGCCTCGGCCACCGCGCCGGCAGCTACCATGATGGTACTGCGAGAGACAAAGGCCAAGGGGGTACTCACCAGCACCCTTATTGCCGTTGTTGCTATAGATGACGCTATAGCCTTAATACTTTACGGGTTCGCCTCATCCATTGCCAAAAACCTATTGGATACGCATGCCTCTCCGTCATTACTAAACATGTTTGTCAGTCCCGCACTTGAGATTTTAGGGGCCTTGGCGGTTGGCATATCCATTGGACATTTGCTGAGTTTTGCGGTAAAAAAAGTTCACCTGGCTAACGATTTGATCATACTGGTCGTTGGCGTGGTATTGATTAACAGCGGCCTGGCTCAGGTACTTCATTTTTCAGAGTTGTTGGCAGACATGGCGCTTGGGGCTACCTTAGTAAACAAAGTGCCGAATTTAAGCCGCCGGGTAGTAAGTTCACTGGAACCTATTACCCCTCCCATATATTGTATGTTTTTTGTGTTGGCCGGAGCCAGGCTTCAGCTAAACCTCATAACCCAGATAGGGCTGTTGGGGTTGGTATACGTGCTGACCCGCATATCGGGTAAAGTAGGGGGAGTATATTTAGGCGCAACCCTATCCCATGGGCCCAAGGTTGTACGTAAATACCTGGGCTTTGGCTTGCTGAGTCAGATTGGGGTGGCGGTGGGCCTGGCAATTATTGTGGCCCACGATTTTCCCCCGGCCCTATATGGTGCAGCCGGCAAGCAACTCAGCCTGTGGGTTATAAACATTCTGCTGTTTACCACCATAATTACGGAAGTTCTCGGCCCCATGCTGACCAAATACGCAATTATTAAATCAGGTGAAAATAATAAAGCATGACCGCCTGTAGTAGTGGAGGAATGTGCCATGCCCTTAAAGAGAGCACATGTATTTATCTCCGGCAGGGTTCAGGGGGTTTTCTTTCGGGCCTGTACCCGGGATGAGGCGCGGCATCTGGGTTTAAACGGCTGGGTGAGAAATCTTGCTGACGGTAGGGTAGAAGCGGTATTCGAAGGTGAAGAGCAGCAGGTGAGGCAGATGATTGCCTGGTGTCATGCAGGTCCGGCCTATGCTTTGGTAAGGAAGGTAGAGGTAATTCCGGAAGAATATACCGGCGAGTTCGATACTTTCAGGATACCTTGAAAAAGAGGTCATTGACCCCAAATGGATATATCCCCAGGAGTCTGCCCCCTTTAGTATTAAAGGTTGGCGGTTTTTAATGTTTTGCATTTTGAGCTTGCAGTACTACCGGTTCCACATAAAATGGATTGCGTACCGCCATGCCGCCCCAAATAATAATGGGGTGCACTTTGAGTATATCAAGCACGATATCCCCTTTAAATTTGGTCAGGTCATACTGGCAGATTGCCAATCCCTGTTTTTTTCTGAGATGATAATTAAGCCCGATTTCATATTCTAACAGCATCTCTTCTTTGAGCATCAACCGGGCCATCCAACTCATATCTTTCACCAATCGCAGCATTTTATAACTATCACTGTGGGAATCAGTATAAATTTCATCCCATATCCGACTGTTTTTTCCCAAATCAAATTCTTCTTCTGAACCATATAGCCCGGCCGGGTCCGAAATGGATAGCTGCCCCGAAGAAATAACTGCCGCTACATCCACCCCGTGGCGCTGCAAACCGGTCTTTAACCAGTGGTGTTCCGGTTCTTCCAGCATATAATGGCAATGTTCCTGGGTTTCAATACCGGCCTTTAAGAAGGGAAAGATCACTGCCTCACGCTCGGCCGGCGAGCGATAGAACCAGCATATATGGCTGCCTAAAGGAATGCGATCATCACTACACCCCAGACAGGCACTTCCTTCATGCTGTATTGCAGATTTTTGTGCCAAGGATACCATGGGCATTTTGGTTAGCTGAAGTATTTGCCGGATAGCATAATAAAGTAAGTTAGTACACAGTAATTCTTTTGTCAAGTATATAAATACAAAAACAGCACCTTAGTGACACTTAAGCTATCGGTATGGTGTGAAAAGAGTGTGGTTTAGTGTAGCTAAAGGTTTACCCCTTAAAATAGTACGATAGAATTTTATCTACTGGAAGATCATTCACTCTAAAGGTAAGCGCCGGTGTATGCGTATATGTAACCAATAAATATAATAGCTTAATTACGCCAGTTTATACTTGACATATTATTTGTAGTGATATACTGTATACGTGTTTTGTTGCTGTGCGGGTGTTTAATGACAATGTGCGGTTTTATCAACCAACCTCCCAAAGCGGCTACAAATATATTTATACTGGGACAACTTGAAACAACACCGCTATTAACCAAAGAAAGAAGCAGACCTTATCTACCCTGCCACTGGGATATTCTTTTTGAAGCGATCAATTTCTTGTTGAAGCTGAGGCTGAAGCAAATCCGGTTATGCTCCATTATCATTGTATCCTGGGTGAGACTAGATAAAATACATACTCACTTCCCAGTGGCAGGGTAGATAAGGTCTGCTGTCTTTGAAGCTCATAAAGCCGTAATTGCCGACAAGCCTCCTAGGAGCCTGTCGGACTTTAGATGATTCTATTGCGTAAAGTGATAAACATATCCATTTTCCCGCTCATTTCCGTTAAATAGATACACTATTCGCCTCAAATGACCGAAAAAATGGGCTATGTTTCTTACTTTCCTCGCTACGAACCCTAAAGTCAGATAAACTCCTAGAACTCCACCTTGGGTAACACCTTATCCTGCTCTTTCACCTGATAGTAAGTGCCGGGGGTAAAGCCGAATATAGCGGCGTAAATACGTCCGGGAAACATTTTTATATTGGCATTATATACCTCTACCGCCTTGTTATATCGCATTCTTTCCACTGCAATCCGGTTTTCAGTGCCCGAAAGCTCATCCATAAGCCGGGAAAAATTCTTATCCGCCTTGAGAAGAGGATAGTTTTCCACCACCATCAATAACCGAGACAAAGCCCCCTCAAATCCCCGGGCGGCGGCAATCTTTTCCGGTATTGTACCGGCCCCCGCCAATTTAGCCCGTGCCTCAGCTATATTTTCGAAGATTCCCTTCTCATGGGCGGCATATCCCTTAACCGTATTAACCAGATTAGGTACCAGATCAGCCCGCCGCTTGAGCTGATTATCCACCTGAGCCCAAGCCTGTTTTATGGCTTCATCCATCTGTACCAGGGTGTTATACTTGGATATAGCCGAGGCAAACATAAGCCCCACCACTCCCACAATCACCAGCAAAATAATCAAACCCTTTTTCATATCCCCCCCCCTATTTTATTATTAACTGATGTTACGCACAAGAACGTAAAAAATGCTATAAGCTGACAAATGTCAAAGCTCAAATGACAAATAAAGCTTAAAGTTCAAATGTCAAACTAGTTGATTTTGGAGCATTACTTTGACATTTGGATTTAAAACTACTTTCAAATCCCAAAATTCAGTTTTGCGTAACGTGAGTAAGTTAAATACTGTTTTGCCCCATAAAAAGGGGGCCTGTCCCCCCGCTTACCAGCCGCCGCTGGCGCCGCCGCCGCCGCTTAATCCCCCGCCGAAACCGCCGAAACCGCCGCCGAAACCGCCGCCGCCGCCGCTCCAATAACCGCCCCGGCGACCGCCACCCAGCAGGCTGCCGAGCAGTAATAAAGAAAAAAGGCGGGGATATTTAAAAAACAGAAAAACCATCAACGCAAGTAAGATAAGGCTTCCCAGACCACCGCCTCTTCGGCTACGGGAATGTGTCGGATATTGCCGCCGGCTAACCTGCGGCAACCCGCTGAGTTGCACCCCGGCATCCCTGGCTATAATACCAGCCACCGCCAGCGTACCCTGCAGCAACCCGCCGCCATAATCACCCGCTTTAAAGGCCGGGGTAATCTGTTCTCTGATAATCTCACCCACCCGACCATCGGGCAAAATTCCCTCCAAACCGTAACCCACCTCAATGCGCACCTTACGCTGTGCCACCGCTACCAGAATCAGCACTCCATTATCCTTACCCTTTTGGCCGATTCCCCAATTCTCGAACAAATCTACCGCATAGCCCTCAACCGAGGCATTCTCAAGATCAGCGATAGTCACCACCGCCACCTCATCTGTAGTCTTCTGCTTTAACTCCCGCAAGAGATTCTCTAATTTAGCTTGGGCGTTATTGGGGATAATATTGGCAAAATCATTCACCAGCCCCACCGGCTTGGGGAATGAAGCCAGGGCCGGAACTACAAGGCACAACAACAGCGCTATTGTTAGAAATAAATGCGTTAGCTTTTTCATTAAAACTTATTACCCCGCTTGAAAGAATAAAGGTAATGCAAATCTGTATAATCCGCAAACTAATATAAATACTAAAGCGCTAACACCTCAACCTGATGATGCTTCTGTCGGGCATCTTCGGTTACCTGCTTTAGTTGGCGGGCGGTTTTGGCGTCAATCCATTCCTCTCCACACTGGTCACAAACAGTAGCAGCAACATCACGCACCACCACCACACCAGTACCCAGATCAATACTATAAGTTGTCTTTCCGGCTTTTTTTATGCCGCCGCAAATAGGGCACGGGTTCTTGTTAAATTGCCTTTTCATACCTACCCCACCCGCAATTGATCCACCACTTTGGCCAGTTGCTGCACCTGCTGTAAATAATCGCTGAACATAGCTTCCAACTCCTCCTGCCGGGGCACCTTTTTCTGAGATTTTAATTTAAGTATCCGGCGGAAAGGATCAGCGGCCAGGTCAAATTCATTACTTAATTCAGTAATTATAGCCTCTCTTTTTATGGCCGGGGTTTTGCCTTTCAGTCTAACCACGTTCCGCATAATGGGCAGGATTGAAATAAGCGAACCTTCCAGCAAGCTTTTCAGTTCGGCCGCCTTCTGGCCTGATTCAATATATGCCTGGCGGATTCGAATCAGCCGGCTTTTTATCTCCCGCTCACATTGCAGCCGTAAGTCCTCGGGTTTAATTACTATATCGGCAAATACGTCCCCACCATAAATCACCAGGTGGTTATCCTTAATCTCCAGAAATTCAATCGGAAAAACATCCAGTGAGGATTTTATATGCTCTTTGGTTAAAAACAGGGGAGCCACCAACTTTTTCTTACTAAATTTAGCGATAATTTTAACATAATCGCTCAACTCAGCAAAACTTAAGCGCTCCAACACTACCAACAGATTGATATTGGAGCGTTCCGGCACAAAATCACTGCCGGTGGCGCTGCCATAAATCACCAGCGAAACCACATTCTGCTCCCCTTTGGCCAACAATTCCTGGCCAAAGCTTTGTACTACCTGAGCCACCTGAGCGCTCAATTTTTCAAGTTGTTTTAGTGCCGCCACTTTGTTAAACCTCCAGGGGGATAAATCCCCTTTTTTAGACCATCGGTTTTCTTACATATAACCTACTATATATATCCTGATCACGCAAGCTAAATCACGGTCTGCCGTCACCCCCCGGCAATTGATTTACCCCTGCTCGCTGAGCTTCACACCGTAATGGATTAGCTGCTGTTTCAACTTGGAAGCTGAGCTAAAGTGAATGCCGCAGATACCCAAATCAGCCGCCGCTTGAGTATATTCGGGTATATCATCAATGTAGACAATCTCAGCCGGGGCAACGCCAGCCAGCTTCAGCGCTGGTTTAAATATACGGGGATCAGGCTTCATATGCCCCACTTTATAAGACAGGATATATCCCTCAAACGATTTCATAATATCAAATTTATTGTAGATATATTCAAAGTGTAACTCATTGGTGTTAGAAAGTAAAAACAGCCGGTATCCATTTTGTAAGCTCCTGATAATCCGGGAGACTTCCAGGTTTTCAGTAAATATATTTTCCCATATGGGGCAAAAGCGGGCAAAATCAAGTTTTAATTGAAGCTCATCGGAAAGCCGGACAAAAAATTCCTCACTGGTTAAGCTTCCCGCCTCATAATCATATATAACCGGCGACTTAAAAATATGCCGGTAAATATCCTCAGCGGAATAAGGGCTGTAATCAACCAAGCGCCTACAGCAGATCATAAAGTCAAACGGCGCAATAACATTCCCCAGATCAAAAATTACCACCTGCATAAAAACAGTCCCTTAAATCTGTCACTGAATGTTTATGTTTAAAGCTGTCAAAAAGGGGATTATGTCCCCCCCTCTTCTAAGTCTACCCACTCCACCCGCGCCCGATTCCATTCATTAATCGGTACATTAAGCCGGGAGAAAAACTCAATTATCTGCTGCTCGGTATAGCCATTCAGCTCCTCCAATATAGGGATTAACACCGCCAGCGCATTATCCGAAATCACCGTGCGCTTGGCAATATGCCCCATATAGGGTGAAGAAGAAACCGCAATCGGGTAGCCGTTATACGCTTTAACATGCAGCATCACATGCACATCCGAGGTGCCGTCACCCACATAAATAATCTGACTGCGGGGGATTTTCTGATGAATCTTAAGTTCATCCAGGGTGGCTACCTTGGCATCTCCAGCCCCGGTACGTTTCACCTCAACCGCTATTTCATTCTGATCGTACTCAAAGGTGGTGGCATAGATATTTTCCGGGGGAATCATTCCATCCAGCGCCTGAACGATAAGCTCCCATGGCCCGGCCGAGGTAACGTAAGTAAAAAAACGTTTATTATCGATACCCCGATTAAGCAAGGATACCAGCTTAGGTACATTATTTTTCAGCTTGGCTTCCCGGCCTACCTCTCTAAGCAGGGGCCGGCTGACTCGTCCGCAAAAGTCCTGGTCACTGGTAATTAAATACGCCAGTTCTCCTCCCAATTGGACAATGTTTTTACGCCTGATAGCATCCAGCTTCTGATCAAATTGCTGGGTAGAAATCCCCAGCTTCTCAGCCAATGCATACCCGGTATCATCCAAACTGAGAGTCTTGTCAAAATCCGAGACAAATAAAAACCTTTCCTTAGGCATAATTTCCTCACAATGCTAAGTTTAAATAATTAGCAGCCCCTATCCTGTTTAGCTATAGGAACATATTTAAGCAGCAAAATATAGTAAAAAATACAAACAGATTATATATTTTTTAATCGCAAAAGTCAAAAATGCTCTTACCTATTAAGGGGGGGAGGGATAAGTTATGACTAAAAATGGGGTGATCAGGTTTAGAAAGTTGGAAAAGAGTTTATACCACAATGAGCCCTCCGAGCCTACTTTTATCTAATATTTATGAGACAACAGTGGTGTACAACTCAACCAGGGAGAGGAGATATTCATCGGCTGGTATTTGAGCCGGAATTTGCGAACTAATCGCCATAACAATAACATCATTACGGTGTTGATTAAACCAATCAGAGGAGACTATTAAAGCCGGGCGTTGTTTGAGGGTGGAAATATCCGTGAAGGGAAAAGGGATTAATACCACATCCCCTTTATTAAGGGTGGTCATAAATGGAGTCCTCTGGGTTATCCCAGAAGCTAAAAGAGGTTTCGGCCACCTTCAGCAGGGCTAAATCTTCTACAGGAATATTCAAGATGGACAGTAACTTGGATAAAAGGTGTTGCTGCTCTTGTTGGTCGAGTTGCCCAACCGCATCCTCAATCTCTTTTAGCGGAAGTTTTACAGACATAACTTAATCTCTTAAGTTCAATATCATTTTTATTGTAAGATTATAGGGAATCAATGTCAAGAAGATAAAAACAAAGCATCACCTTGCCACCCATCACTATTTCGTGTAATATATCATCTTGTTGTTATGTTAAGTTTAACCATATTTAACAAGGTGGGTCAAGTTGAGCACGATCAGATATTTGGGTATGGAGGTAGAACGTAGTCTGGCAGAGGGCTGC
>JAJRUS010000061.1 GCA_024277675.1 bacterium
AGACACATTGCCAGCAGTGGTAAGAAAGGCATGGAGAAGCGCTTGTTCGCTTTTTAAAAGGGGCCTTCGACTCCTAAAACGGATCGCACAGCTCGGGAAAAAACTCCCACTACTGCTCCTCAAAAGTGATGGGTGGTGAGTACTTGGTAGTCTGGCGGTTGACCTGGACTTAATTTTGTGATAGGCTTATTCGTCTTAAATAGCCGAACAGTCGGGTATTATAAATCGAAGAAACAATAATCATTACATATACATGATAATTATCCAGCGACTGGAAGACATTCACCTCTATGCTAAGCCGGTGTTGACCTTGGGGAATTTCGACGGGCTTCACCGGGGGCATCGGGCTATATTAGAGCGGGTACTAGAGCGGGCCAGGCAAATTGAAGGTACCGGCATGGTATTCACCTTCCAATCCCACCCCCTGGAGATATTGGCCCCCCAAAAATCCCCTCCACGGCTTACAACTTTGGATGAGAAAATAGCGCTTTTGCGCACATTAGGCATTCAGGTATTGGTCAGCGTGCCGTTTACCCCGGAATTAGCCAGGCAATCGGCAGAAAAGTTTTTGCAGGAAACTATTTATCAAACCATCCATCCGTCCGAGATTATTGTAGGGCATGACTATGCCTTTGGTTACCGCCGCCAGGGGACGGTTAGCCTGTTAGGTAAAATGCAGTCTGAATACGGCTATAAGCTGGAAGTATTAGCTGCGGTACAGTTTGGTGGAGTCATATCCAGCAGCACCCAGATACGGAAGGAGCTTGCTAAAGGAGAGGTGGGGGCGGCCAATAAGCTTTTGGGTCGGATTTATTCCATAAGCGCTCCGGTGGTAGCCGGCAGCCGGAAAGGCAAGGGCTTGGGCTTTCCTACCGCCAATCTGGAGCAGCAACCTAAACTGATGCCGGCAGTGGGAGTATATGCGGTATGGGTAAGCCTTAAGGGACGGATTTTCAAGGGGGTGGCCAATATCGGCTATCAACCCACCTATGGCCGGCATCCCCTCAGGCTGGAGGTGCATATCATAGACTTTGAGGGGGATATTTACAAAGAACAGTTGCGGGTAGGGTTTGTGGCCCGGCTTCGTGATGAGGTTGCCTTTGCCGGTGAAGCTGAGCTTAAGGCTCAGATCGAAAAAGACTTAAGGCGTGCCCGGCAGATATTGACCAAGATGCCGCCACCGGTTATGTTATAAAGAGACCTATCCCCTTTTTCAAAGTACCCATAATATTTGCGTATTTATGGTATTGTTGGCGGTAACTTGCTTTTTTTAATTTCAAATGTTATTATTGAAATATAACATATTAATATCATTGGGATGCTGTAATTATGCTCAAAAAGAAAAACAAACGGGATATCAAGCGCTTCAGTAAACAGGAATTGTGGTCAATAATTGATCATAGTAATTTGCCTAAGCATGTGGCCATTATTATGGATGGCAATGGTCGTTGGGCCAGGGCCAGGATGCTTCCCAGGGTAGCCGGACACCGGGTGGGTATGGAGTCAGCGCTTAAAATTGTAGAGGTTGCCTCTGATTTGGGGATCAAGGTGCTGACGCTGTATGCCTTTTCAGCGGAGAACTGGCGTCGTCCGGCAGATGAGGTAGGGGCTTTAATGAAGTTGCTGGTAGAGTTTTTAAAGCGTGAATTGATCAGCATGAAGAAAAATAACATCTGTTTTCAAACTATCGGTCGTATCGCCGGTTTACCTGGTTGGGTACAACAACAAATAAAATGGAGCATTGAGCAAACCTGTCAAAATACAGGCCTGATTTTAAATGTAGCCTTAAATTACAGCGGCCGGCTGGAAATTGTGGATGCGGTAAAGGGGATAATCAAGGATATAGAGCAAAAAGGGCTGGAGCTGGATAAGCTGGATGAGGAAACCTTCTCAAATTATCTATATACTGCCGATCTGTCCGATCCCGACTTGTTAATCAGAACCAGTGGGGAGATGCGCATCAGCAATTTTTTGCTTTGGCAATTGGCTTATGCAGAGTTATTGATTACGCCGACCCTGTGGCCTGATTTCAGACAACGTGAATTTTTACAGGCCATCTTAGAATATCAGCAGCGAGAGCGGCGGTTTGGTACTATTGGCAAGTTGGCGCAATCCAAATAAAATGAGCCAATCCCCCCTTAAGCTGAGCAATCAAATCCAGAGAATACTAACCGCAGCAGTTTTAATTCCCCTGGTTTTATTGGTGGTGCTTTATGGACACGAAACTCTGTTTTGCTTGATATTATCTGCGATTAGCCTGCTGGCGCTGTATGAGTTTTATAGCTTATTGGAAATAAAAGGGATTAGCTGCTTTACCTGGCTGGGCCTGGGCTTGGGTTTATTATTAAATCTGGCTTGCCTTAAGGATAACCCAAGTTGGATTATAGCAGTAGCCACCCTCAGTGTTTTGGCTTGTTTAGTTTATGCCATTTTACAGCGGGGGCAACAATCTCAGGTGGTACCGGCGGTTGCCGGAACACTGTTGGGCCTGTTTTATTTGCCCTGGTTACTCAATTACCTGTTATATTTAAGGCGGCTTGCTCAAGGGCGATGGTTGCTCATATTACTTTTTTTCGCTGTTTGGGCCTGTGACAGCGGCGCTTATTATGTAGGCTCTCGTTTAGGTAAATATAAACTGGCTCCCAACATCAGTCCGGGTAAAACCATAGAGGGCGCTATCGGAGGGCTGGGGTTGAGCATATTAGTGTTTGTGATGGCCCGGATTTGGTTGGCTGATTTAAGCATAACCACTGCCATAATGCTGGGTCTTGGGGTGGGAATTATAGCCCAGGTTGGTGATCTCTGTGAATCCCAAATAAAACGCTGGGCCGGCGTCAAGGATACCGGTTCGCTTATTCCGGGACACGGAGGGATGCTGGATCGCATAGACAGCCTGATATTCGCTGCTCCATTTTTTTATTATTGCAGTGATTTCATATTGAAACAATAGTGAAGAAACCGATAAATTGGTATAAAACAACTTTGGTATAAACTGTCTTTTTGAAATATGATAAACCGTGGATTTATGCGTGTTTTTAAAATTATTGTGATAGGCTGGATTATTTCAGGTTATCTGGTAGCTTGTAATTCTAATAAAGGCGATTTTCCGGCTGTAGCCACAAAGAATGGCAACAATCCTCTCTCTGATTCAAAAATAAATAATATCGGTTTTGCAAATTGGATAATATTCAAAAACACAGAAAAGATTGTTTTTTTCAGGGCGTTAAAAAAAAATGATTTCTCTAGCTTACTGATTAACAAGGGCGAAGCTTATGAAGTGAATTATTTAAGAAAAAAGGCCTTATCATTGGTTAATGAAAAAGATACGAAAAAAGAGAAGGCCTTGAAAATAATGGATTGGTTAAATAAAAACTATAAGTATGAAGAAACTAATCTGGTTAATGCGATGAAAGTATTATCCCTTATGAAGGGAATGTGCGAGATAAACGGCGCTTACGTGGGGTTGATGGAAAGCCTTGGAATCAAGGGGCGATATGTAGCTATTCACGATACTCCGAAAAATATCTATACCGGCACCGAATTGTTTATCGACAATAATTGGCTATTATTCAATGTCAGGCAGAACAAGTGCTTTGACAAGAGTATGCTGGAGTTGAACAGTGAGCATAAGGACAGAGTAAGTATATGTCTTTATTGGCGGAATGGGGCTACTGGAGCATTAAGAAGAAGTAAGTTATGGTATAGCAAAAATGTGGCTGGTATCTTTGAAACGGATAAGGGTTTGGAAGACCTTACCTGGAAAAACTTTAAACTAAGTGATTATATAATTACTAATATGACCACTATCCCCTCTGTAAAAGAGTATGGGAAGTCTATAGAACAAAGAATCCAGAAAAATTTAGTTGTTAATCAGGGAATTTTGTAATATGAAGTACATCAGTATATTGGGTTCTACCGGCTCTATCGGGGTAAATACATTAGGTATCATTCAACATTATCCGGACCGCTTCAAGGTCTTAGGGCTGGCGGCCGGTAGTAATGTGGATCTGCTGGAGGAGCAGTGCCGGCGCTTTAAACCGGCAGCCGTATCTTTAAAGCATGAGGCGGCTGCCCGGCAATTACAGGATCGCCTGGGCCGCGGGGGGACTAAGGTTTATTGGGGCGCTGAGGGGCTTATTAAGGTGGCTGCCTTAGACCAGGTACAGTTGGTGGTTTCGGCTATGGTGGGCATAGCGGGCTTGATGCCTACTTTAGCGGCCATAGAAGCGGGGAAAGACATTGCGCTGGCCAATAAAGAGATTCTGGTAATGGCTGGGGAATTGTTGATGCGGAAAGTAGCTGAGGCTGGAGTGAGCCTGATTCCGGTGGACAGCGAACACAGCGCTATATTTCAATGTTTACAGCGGGTGAATAAGCAGGAGGTAGCCCGCCTGATTCTGACCGCTTCCGGCGGCCCGTTTGCCGGTTGGCTGAGCAGCCGGTTGGCTGAGGTAACGCCGGAACAAGCCCCGCGGCATCCTACCTGGAAGATGGGCGATAAGATTAGTGTGGATTCGGCAACTCTTATGAATAAGGGCTTGGAGGTAATCGAAGCCCAGTGGTTGTTCGATATGGGGGTAGACCGGATAGGGGTACTGATCCATCCCCAGAGCATAGTTCACTCTATGGTAGAACTGACGGACGGCAGTATAATTGCCCAGTTGGGGGTCGCCGATATGCGGATTCCCATCCTATATGCCTTAAGTTATCCGGAAAGGCTGCCTAATTCTTTGGCAGCCCTGGATCTGACCAAGACCGCCGGACTTACCTTCGGGCATCCTGATACGGAGCGGTTTCCTTGTCTGGAGTATGCGTATCAGTCAGCCAGGGTAGGCGGAACCCGGCCGGCGGCGCTAAATGCTGCCAATGAGGTGGCGGTGGCCGCTTTTTTGAACAGTGAAATAGGTTTTAACGACATAGCTTATATCGTAAAACAGACCGTCGATGAGCACCCACCCCGGAAGTTGTCCGGCATCAAGCAAGCGCTAACGGCTGATGCGTGGGCCAGGAAGAGAGCCAGGTCTCAACTGGCTACTGTAAATTGATTATTAATAAAATGGAGTGATGTTTATGTTGTCTACCATAACCGTATATGTATTGCCCACCGTATTTGTGTTGGGAGTCCTCATTTTTTTCCATGAATTGGGACATTTTTTGATGGCTAAGCAAGTCGGTATCAGGGTGGAGAAATTCTCGCTCGGTTTTGGCCCCAAACTGGTGGGTATTACCCGCGGTGGCACTGAGTACTTGCTGTCGGCCTTCCCTTTAGGAGGTTATGTTAAGATGGCGGGGGAAGAGGCGGATGATGAGCTTAAGGGAGAACCCTGGGAGTTCCCCTCACGTACCGTATGGGAACGCATGCGGGTAGTGGCCTCCGGTCCGGTAGTGAATATCCTGCTGGGTTATATATTAATGGCGATGGTGTTTTCCTTTGGCCATCAGGTTCCCCGCTTTTATACCGAGGCGCCGGTGGTGGCCTGGATCGATAATGGTTCGGTAGCGGATAAAGCCGGGTTGCGGGTGGGGGATTTAATCATAAGCATTGACCAGGAGCCGATGAAAAACTGGGAGGATGTTTATATTTTCGTTAAAATGGCGGCGGTTCCCTCCCATACGTTCGATTTATTAATAAAAAGAGATAATCGCCAGCAGATCATTCAATTGCCGATGACGGAAAGCATTGAGGGGAATCCAGCATCATTGGGTTTTGCCTATTACATGGCGCCTGAGGTGGGTAAGCTTACCCCTGGCTTCCCTGCTGAGGCAGCCGGTTTGCAGGTGGGAGATATTATTACCCAGATAGACGGGCAACCCATATCCCATTGGGTGGAATTATCACAGATTATTCATGATAAGCCGGGAAAACAACTGGAATTAACCATAAAGCGTCAGGGTTCAAGCCTCAGTATTCCAATTACCCCTCAACTCCAACCGGAAACCGGTATCGGGTTGATCGGCATTCAACCCGCTCAACCTATGGTGCTGAGGCGTTATGGGCCGTGGAAAGCCGTACGGTATGGATTCCAGGAAGCCAATGATTTACTGAAATTGACTTTTGAGTTTCTGGGGCGAGTGTTTTCCGGCAGGGCTTCCAGTAAATCCATCGGCGGGCCGATAGCTATAGCTCAAATCGCCGGTAAAGCTGCCGCCACCGGGGCCAGCAATCTGTTATGGGTGATGGCTTTCATAAGTCTTCAGTTAGGGGTGCTTAATCTAATGCCCATTCCTATTTTAGATGGGGGGGTGATTGTCTTCCTGTTCATAGAAGCGATTTTAAAAAGACCCGTCAGTCTTAAGAAGCGGGAAATTGCCCAACAAGTTGGTCTGGCAATGATTGTTTTGTTGATGGTCTTTGCTTTCTATAATGATATTATGCGGTTGATTTCGGGGTAGTTGGCTGCTTGACAGTATAATGGAATTCCGGTTCCTGTAAGCGCTTTACACCCGAATAATTCGGGTTTTATCATCAGCAGAACTTATTTATAACTTATGTACATTGAGCGTAAGAAAACACGGGCTATTTCCATAGGTTCGGTTAAAGTCGGCGGGGGAGCCTCCGTTTCGGTACAGTCCATGACCAAGACCGAGACCCAGGACATAGCCGCTACCGTGGCCCAGATCAGGGAACTGACAAAAGCCGGCTGCCGGATAGTACGGGTAGCGGTGCCTGATGAGCCGGCCAGCCGGGCTTTAAGCGCCATAAAAAAGCAAATCGATATTCCGCTGATTGCCGATATCCATTTTGATTACCGCTTAGCTCTTACCGCACTTGAACAAGGGGTGGATGGTTTAAGAATCAATCCCGGAAATATTGGTGGCGCAGAAAGAATAAAACCTATTGTGAAGCTGGCTAAGGCATTGGGGGTTCCCATCCGGGTGGGAGTTAACTCCGGTTCGTTGGAGAAAGACATTCTGGCTAAATACGGCCAGCCAACTGCCCCCGCACTGGTAGAAAGCGCTTTGAGAAACCTGCGGCTGCTGGAAGGTTTAGGGTTTTATGATATTAAGTTGTCGCTTAAGGCTTCGCAGGTTACTACTACCATTGATGCCTATCGCCTGATTTCCGAGCAAGTTGATTACCCGCTTCACCTGGGGGTTACCGAGGCGGGCACCAGATTTTCAGGGGCCGTAAAATCGGCGGTGGGGATAGGGATTTTGCTGGCTGAGGGAATCGGGGATACCATCCGGGTTTCGCTTACCAGCCAGCCGCTGGATGAGGTAATTGCGGGTTATGCTATCCTTAAGTCTTTGGGGTTGTATGAAGGAGGGGTAGAGGTGATATCCTGCCCCACCTGCGGACGCTGTCAACTGGATGTAATTAACCTGGCCCAGGCGGTGGAGCGAAGCCTGACCCATATTAAAGCCAGTCTCCAGGTAGCCGTAATGGGTTGTGCGGTGAATGGGCCGGGCGAGGCCAGACTCGCTGATGTGGGTATTGCCGGGGGTAAGGGCGAAGCCTTACTATTCAGACAAGGAGAAGTAGTGGGCAAAGTTAAGGCCGGGCAGTTGCTTAAAGTCGTAATAGCGGAAGTGGAACAACTGGCGAACGAGAGGACATAATGTTTACCCTGTCGGCTATAGATATAGGCACTAATACGGTGCGGCTATTGGTGGCGGCGGCTGATAATCCTAACAGCTACAGGCCCATCTATCAGGAGCAGGATATTACTCGTTTAGGAGAAGGCTTTAATGAGCATAGGCAGCTTCAGCCTCAAGCCATAGAGCGAACCTTAAAAGTGCTGGCGCGTTTTGCCCGGAAGTCGGATAGACTGTGTGTAACTGAGGTTTATGCAGTGGCCACCAGTGCGGTACGGGAGGCTGCAAATGGAGCGCACTTTATAAAACGGGTAAAACAACAGACCGGCATGGAGATAGACCTTATTTCCCCGCAACAGGAGGCAAAACTGGCCTTGCTGGGGGTACAAAGCGTTATCCATTTGCAAAATAAGCCTATATTGCTTATAGATATAGGCGGCGGGAGCACCGAAATTATTCGGGCTAATGGCTATGAAATAAATGATTTACTTTGCCTGAAAATGGGAGTGGTAAAGTTAACCGAGCGCTTCCTGAAGAGCGATCCGGTAGATCAGACCGAATATCAGCAAATGTGGGCTTATATCGAGCAGCAACTTGATTCGATAAAACAGCTTACCGTGAATAATTCCCTGCTGGTCGGGGTGGGTGGCACAGCTACCACCCTGGCGGCGGTGGACCAGAAATTATTCCCCTATGATCCCCAAAAGATCAATAACTATGTGTTGACTTGCCAGCGCATGCAGGTTATTCAAAATAAATTCCTGCGGCAGACACTAAAAGAACGTCGCCTGACTTCCGGCCTGGAAGCTAAACGGGCGTACGTGATCGTAGCCGGGACAGCTCTTTTGCTTTGCCTTATGGAAAAATTCGGTTTTGATAAGCTAACAGTTTGTGATAGCGGCTTACGAGAGGGCTTAGTGTTTAATCGACTCAAACATCATTTTGCCGGCTATGCTGAAATAGGAGAAAGAGGACGATCATGATAGATATAAAAAAGATATTAGTACCCACTGATTTTTCTGAGTCGTCTGAAAAGTCATTGCTATATGGGATTTCGCTGGCCGAACAGTATGGGGCTGAGCTTTATGTTTTATCCGCTATCGATGATCGTGTGTTTGATGATCCTTTATTTGTAGTATATGCTGAGCAGGAAATGCGGCAGAATAGAAAAGCGGTGTACGAGGAATATTTAAGTAAAGTGGTGGCAGGTATAAAGCGTGATCATCCCAAATTAGCAGTACAGCAGGTGCTGAGAATGGGGGTGGCTTTTGTAGAGATTGTAGATTTTGCCAGGCAGGAACACATCGACCTGATCATAATCGGTTCACATGGCAGAACCGGTATTGCACACCTGCTTATCGGCAGTACCGCCGAAAAAGTGGTGCGCAAAGCCCCCTGCCCGGTACTCACCGTACGCCCCAAAGAACACGAATTTATACACCCCTAAACCAATTAACCTTATAAAGACCAGAATTGATGTTTCGGCTTGTCCTCAAGCCGAAACAGATAAGGGCAATGGGTTTACTTCAAGCCTCCCTGGCTGGTCTGAATAGTAAAACGATGCACTGGAATGAGGCCAGTCTATCGTATTATTAACCAATCCCCGGCGGACTGGATTGTTGTGCAGGTAATTAAGTTTTTCTAACAAAAACCTGTCACTATAAATAACCTCTGAACGGAATGTTTCCTGCCACACAGAAAATTCTTGTCCCTTGTAAGCGTCGGCTCTGAGAATACTGAGCCAATAAGCGTCATTGTTTTTATCGAAGTAGTGGTAGATTTGCTTGGCCGTAAATCTTTTAAAATCTGCCATGACCTTTGAGACATCCAGCTTATCTTCAGCCTGAATTAACAGATGGATATGCTCCGGCATGAGGCAGTAACCAATAAGCTTATATTGGTACTTATCTTTTGAGAATGTGAGAGAAGCGTAAGCTATTTCCCTGGTTTTGGGGTGGTTAAACAGGGGGTTAAAGTTGCGGATAGTGGTGGTTATAAAGTAGCCTGCGTTAGCTTGCTGGATATTCTTCCATTTCACGGAATTGCAGCCCTATATTGTTTCGGCTTGAGACAAGCCGAAACATCAAAACATCAAGCTTTTTATGAATTTGTGTTTAGTGAATAATTGGTTGATTTTTTAGTTCTATATTTATATAAGATTTCCAACAAATGATCAATGTCGTTGATGTTAAAGACTGTTAAATCATAAAGATTGCCATCATAAGCTGCTGAGTAACGATTTAAGATGTCGGACATTACCTCAATGATTTGCTCCATATCCGACCATATTAATGGGGCATCTTTTCCAATCT
>JAJRUS010000062.1 GCA_024277675.1 bacterium
GCACTGGAGCGTTATGGTCGCGACCTCACCCAGGCCGCCGAACAGGGCAAATTAGACCCGGTAATCGGGCGGGATGAGGAAATCCGGCGCATAGTGCAGGTACTCTCCCGGCGCACCAAAAACAACCCGGTGCTAATCGGTGAACCGGGAGTCGGTAAAACCGCCATCGTAGAAGGGCTGGCCCAGAGAATTGTGCGCGGGGATATTCCCGAAGGGCTGAAGAATAAACGCATAAACGCACTGGATATGGGTGCGCTGGTAGCCGGCGCTAAATTCAGGGGTGAGTTTGAGGAGCGGCTAAAGGCGGTGCTCAAGGAAGTCCAGGAATCGGGCGGTCAGGTAATCATGTTCATCGATGAGCTGCACAATGTAGTGGGGGCCGGCAAAACTGAGGGTTCCATGGATGCCTCGAATCTGCTGAAACCCATGCTGGCCAGGGGAGAATTACATTGCATCGGCGCTACTACCTTAAACGAATACCGGAAATATATAGAAAAGGACGCCGCTTTAGAACGCCGTTTCCAGCCGGTACTGGTGGACCAGCCCAGTATAGAGGATACTATTTCCATCTTGAGGGGTTTAAAAGAGCGTTACGAGGTACATCATAAGGTGCGCATCAAAGATGCGGCCCTGGTATCAGCGGCTACCCTCTCCCAGCGTTATATCTCCGACCGCTTCCTGCCGGATAAGGCCATTGACTTGATAGACGAGGCCGCCGCCCGTTTGCGTACCGAGATTGACAGTATGCCGGCCGAATTAGATGAGATCACCCGCCGGGTGATGCAACTGGAAATAGAACGCCAGGCGCTAAAGAAGGAGAAAGACGCCCCCTCCAGGGAACGGCTTAAAAAACTGGAAAAGGAGCTGGCCGATTTGAAATCCAGGGTGGATGGCCTGCAGGCCCAATGGCAGTTGGAGAAGGAAGGCATTACCAAACTCAGCCGCTTAAAAGAAGACATTGAGACCGTACACCATCAGATGGAACAGGCCCAGCGCCAGGGTGATTTGAATAAGGCTGCCGAGCTTCAGTATGGACAACTGCCTCAGTTGGAAAAACAATTACAGGAACTGGACGAAAAGCTGAAAGCCCGCGAAAACCAGGATCAGTTGCTTAAGGAAGAAGTGGATGAGGACGACATTGCCCATATAGTCAGCCGCTGGACCGGCATTCCGATAACCAGATTGTTGGAGGGAGAAATAGATAAGCTGATGCACTTGGAGGAACACTTGCACCAGCGGGTAGTGGGCCAGGACGAAGCCGTAACGGCGGTGGCTAATGCGGTGATTCGCTCTCGCTCCGGTTTAAAGGACCCGCAAAAGCCTATCGGCAGCTTTATCTTTATGGGCCCCAGCGGAGTTGGAAAAACCGAACTGGCCCGCACGCTGGCCGAGTTTTTGTTTGACGATGAGCAGAATATGATCCGCATCGACATGTCGGAATATATGGAAAGACATACGGTGGCCCGGCTTATCGGCGCCCCTCCCGGTTATGTGGGCTTTGAGGAAGGCGGGCAACTGACGGAGGCGGTGCGCCGTAAACCGTATGCGGTGATCCTGTTTGACGAGATCGAGAAGGCGCATCAGGATGTATTCAATGTGCTACTGCAAATTTTAGATGACGGCCGGTTAACCGATTCCCATGGCCGCACGGTAAATTTTAAAAATACGGTAATAATCATGACCTCTAATATAGGCAGCCAATATATTCTGGACTACCGGGAAACATCAGTGGAGGCTTACCGGAAGATGAAGGAACTGGTACTGGGAACCCTGAGACAACACTTCAAGCCTGAATTTTTAAACCGGGTGGATGAGTTGGTGGTATTTCACGCCCTATCGGAAAAACAATTGGAGCAAATTGTAGACATTCAACTACAGCATTTGCAAAAACGGTTGGCCGATAAAAAGATTGAATTGGAACTGAGCAAAGGCGCTTATGAGTTATTGGCCCGGGCGGGGTACGACCCCACCTATGGAGCCAGGCCACTTAAACGCGCTATTCAGAATTATATCGAGAACCCGCTGGGAAAGTTGCTGATCAAGGGCGACATCAAAGACGGGGATAAAATTAAGGCAGACGTAGTTGGCGACCGGTTGAGTTTTGTCCTGGCATAGGATTATAAAATCAGGACGCTGATTTGCGCAGATATAACGCAGATGGGTCACTGACCCCTTATTTTTAAATCCTGTAAATCTGCCTTTATCTGCGTCCTCTTTGGTTTTAATTAATCATAAAACTTGCTTCCTCAGGGAAAAAAAGAAAGGCCGGCAACTAATGCCAATTGATGTAATCGGTCTGGGAGCGCTGAATCTGGATATAGTCTACCGCTTAAAATGGCCGCGCTTAAATAAAAAGTTAGCCGGTTTTATCCAGCCCGGCAGTGAACTGGCGCTAAATGATGCCGAATTCGAGCATATCTCAGGTATCATAAAACAAATTGGCAGCCTGGTGGGCAAAAGCGGCGGCGGACAAGCGGCCAATACGGTGGTAGCCTTATCCCGCATGGGTATCGGCTGCGGCTACGTGGGTAAGCTGGGAGCCGATGAGGCCGGTAAATATATCAGGGCCGGTTTGAATGGGGTTGATAAGCGGGGGCTTATAACCGATGGACACAGCGGACATTGTCTATCTATACTTAATGACACCGGTGAACGTTGTACCCTGATTAACCCCGGCTGTAATGATGAGTTGACGCTTGCCGATGTAAAGCTGGATTATCTTGAACAGGCTCGATTGCTGTACTTTAGCTCCTTTGTATCAGATAAGCAATTACAAGTACAAACAGAGATCGCCGGTAAACTTTGTCCGTCGATAAGCCTGGCACTGGATCCGGGGGAGCTTTATGCCCGCAGAGGGCTTTTGGCTTTGGAGGAATTGCTGAGTCGCTGCCGGTTGTTATTTATCACCGACCAGGAGCTAGAACTGCTCACCGGCCGGAAATACAAAGCCGGGGCCAGACAAATTCAGTCGCTGGGGGTAGAAACCGTAATTTGTAAACGAGGAGAAAAGGGAGCCTATGTGTTATCCCCAAAAGAGGAATTTAAGCTACCGGTAGAAAAAATTTCGGCGGTAGATAAAACCGGCGCCGGGGATGTATTCGCCGCCGGCTTTATCGCCGGTTTATTTAATGGACTTGACATAGAAAAATGTACCCTGCTGGGGCATAAAACGGCTATTAAAAGCATGCTGGCTGTGGGACGCAAAAGTTATCCGGATAAGGAATTTTTATTAAAAACTATACAGGAGCTATCAAATGTATGAAATAGGTTGGTTTTCCAGCGGCCGGGATGCGGCGGCGCGCGAGTTACTGCTTACCGTGCATAAGGCGCTGGCCGAAAGCAAACTGCCCGCTCATATACATTTTGTGTTCTCCAACCGGGAACCGGGGGAGTCGGCCGAGAGTGATGAGTTTTTCAAGCTGGTTAAAGGCCTGGGGCTGGAGCTGGTTTGTTTCTCCTCGGCTCGTTTCGAACCGGCTATGCGTAAGAAGGGACTGCATGACCCGGATACGCTTGCTGTGTGGCGGGAGGATTACGACCGTGAGGTGTTAAGACTGCTGGCCCCGTACCAGCCCCGGATTATCGTGCTGGCCGGTTATATGCTTATCGTAAGCAGCGTCCTGTGCGATTTTTATAATATGATAAACCTGCATCCAGCCAGGCCCGGCGGACCTCAAGGCAGCTGGCAGGAGGTTATCTGGCGGCTCATCGAGCAGCAGGCCGATGAAACCGGGGTGACCATCCATCTGGTGACCCCGGAATTGGATGAGGGGCCGCCGGTTGCCTATTGTAGCTTCCCCATTCGGGGCGCCGGCTTTGATCATCTGTGGGCAGCCCTGGAGCGGGAGTTGGATGGTGGTCGAACGTTAGCGCAGATTATGGCTGATGATGGTGAGTCTCAAGCCCTGTTTGCTGAAATAAGGCGCCAGGGGGTAAGGCGTGAGTTGCCCCTGTTGACTGACACAGTGCTGGAATTCGCCCGCGGAAATTTACAGCTAAATGAAGGTCAGGTGCTTAGAGCCGGCAAACCCTGCGCTGGAGGTTGGCGCGCCGGCGCTAACGGAGATATAGCTCTTTAATTATTTTTCTATACCGCTGCGGTATTAATTGATCGGACAGCGCTTTGTCCCGGGCTTGTTTATCATGCAGGCTGAGTTTTGATTGACGCTTATATTTGAGCTTAGGCTGCTCTAATGGTAGCTTTAAAAGCTCAGCCTGGTCAAGGTTCTCGGCCGGGGTTGATAATTCATAGGTATAGGGGTTTAAATCCTCGGTCTTTTTATAAGTTGACGGTTTTTCGGTAAACGGGGTTTGTGTCTCTCCCGCTCTACTTGCCGGATTAAACTTATTCTCAACCATAGCCAGCATTCTGGACTCATTATCCAGCTCTTGGGGCTGTTTAAAGGCTTAGGTTCTGGCGCTGCCGCCGGGTTTAACCGGCTTAAAGGCTCCGGCTTCAAAGCGCTTGATTCTCTCCCGCTTATTCTCTAAGCGTTTAATTATCCGCTCAAATACATCCCGCTCGCTTAAATTGCGTTCCATCGCGTAAACGTTCTTAATCTTTTCAGTTCTGGGGGTTTGGTCTATGTCCTTGCCGGTTTTAGCAGCGGTAAAGCCGCCCCTGGTGTTAGCTGAACCCTTGAGCTTGCCTATTATGCCTTTGTTGGTTCTGGCTTTGCCCTTGACTGCCAGCTTTAATTTATTTTGACTAAAATCAGGATTGTATCGATCATTAGCCTTTTTGTATAAACGCTTCACCCGTTTTAATACCTGATCAATATTCTTAAGCGCAACCTTAGTTTTCTGTTGTGAATCTCCAGCGCCGGCCTTATCAGCAAAACCCATTTGTCCATCATTCAACCGCCGTCGGGCTGCTCCCTGCTCCGGCTGGTCGGCATTGGCTAATTCCCCTCCCAGTCTATCCAGGGCCGGAGCGATTTCCTCCAGCTTTGCATATGGTAACTTGCTTATATTGTTACTTATCTGCTTTAACTTGGAAGCAAATTCCCGGCTCATACCGGCCCCTTCGCCTGAAGCTGACCCCGCTGCAGGTTGAGCTAAATCCAGGCTTTTCATTTCATGCTGAATTTGCTTTAATTTTAAGGCCAACTCTCCGGTATCGGGATAATCATCAACCACTGCCGGTTTTTGCTGAGCTTGATTAAGCGTAGTCAGGCCGTAAGCGAGCTTAAGCAGGTTTTCTCCCATAAGCTCCGCCAGTTTTGGATCGACTTGCTGCCTGAGTTTAGCGTCTAAATTGTTAATTTGGTTTAGTCTTTGCTTTAGCTCTTTGCCCCCGGCATCAGAGACGTAAGCTAAATCTTCGGCTATGGAGGGATAATCGGCTAGTTCTTTGACCCGCTGTGCCATCTCTAATAACATGTCGCGGGCCTGCATCGGATCCGGTTCCCGGCCCAGCCGTTCACTCAACTTCTTTATTTCCCCCAGCCTTCCTAAAAGAGCATTCCGGTCTGCATCCTTTATGCTTGAAGCCGCATTCATGTCAGTATTGCCCGGGCCTGCCGAATCTTCTCCGCGTCCAAGCTCTGCTGCCCTTATCCCCTGAGATAATTCCAATAATTCATTGGCAGCTTTATTTAGCTTATCACCAAACGCCCGGCCTGCTCCGCGATCAGCTTCCGCTTCGGTCAATCCCGGTGATAATTCCACCGATTCAGCAGCAGTTACGTTTAATTCGCCGGTATTTGCCGAACCATCTCCCCGGTCAAGCCCGGTCGCTCTAAGCCCTTGAGACAATTCCGCCAGTTCCCGCCCCAGCGATTCAAATGCTTTGCGATCCAGTTGCCTCGGGGTTTTGCCCGACATAAGCTCATTAACCATTCGACCTAACCGGTCAGTATATTCCGAAACATCTTTAGCCATCTGGTTGTCATAATTCCCGGCTTTAATTGGTAAATCAGGGTAGTTAGCCGCCAATTCAGCTAATTCCTGCGACATATTCATCAAATCCCGGCTCGACTCGTCGATAAGCTGCCGGTGTTTTTCAGCTTTAAGCTTATTTTCGGCTTCCGCTGCCAATTTTCTTTGTTCGGTTATAGCCTTCGGCGCTATTTTATCCAACTGTCTGGCCATTTGTAACAAATCGGAAGCTAATTTAGTTACATCCTGATCGCTGGCCAGTCTGGCTATCGACAATTCTTGATCGCGCTCCTGTAGTTTGCCGGCCAACTGTTGCAAGCGTCTGGAAATTTGTGGATATTCGGTTGGATTAGAGCGTAATTGCCGCCCCATTTCCTTTATCTGATCGCCTATACTGGTAATCGCTTTGGTACTGATGTTTTTTAAGGGATCATTCCTGCCCTCAGAAATCGTACCCTTTAGCATCTTAGACAACTTCAATAACTCCCGGCCGGTTGCTTCTCTTATATCCTGTTGATCACCGGCCAGCTCAAGTTTCCGCTTAATCTGTTCCAACTGCCGGGCGCCGGTGAATAAGTCCTCCACCAATTCATCAGCCGGCTCTGGCGCCAGCTCCAGCCGAGGGGCGTTATCCTGGTAATCAGTTGGCGATTGGGCCGCAGCTTGCATTTGCGATGATAAATCGGATAACTGCCCGACCAACTGTTGCAGATCCAGCGACTGGCCCTGCTCCCGGTTTTCTATTGAAGCCGTAAAGCCTATATCCCCTACCCCCAGTTTGTCCAGCCTGTCGGCCAGGGCGGATATTGCGTAAGAATTGGTCTTCAGCCCGGCCAAATCGGTTGTCTGCCGGCCTGTCTGCTGTAACTGCCGGCCCACATTGCGTAATTGATTGCTTAATTGCAGTTTATTGTGTTCGTTCAACATGACCTGGTTAAAATCGGTCTTCCCCAGGCCCCGGGCCAGGCCCAGTATTTGGGAGGAAGTGTCTATTCTGGATTTATCATTGCCGGCTTGTTTCATCTGCCGGCTCAATTCCAACAACTGCTTCCCCGCTTGTTTAATCTGTCCCCTCAACTCACGATCGGCAATATCCTGGCTGGACCTTTGGTTCCCATAAATATATTGCCGGTTGGCCAGGGCATCGGCTGTAGCCATAGAATCAAGGGTTAATTTACCCAGTTGAGCTGACAAGTCGGCTATTTTCCTGGTAATTTGATTGACTGACTGAAAATCCTTGGCCTTTGGCAGTTGCTCATCCAATGCTTCTAATGTTCGCTGCTTTTCAACCATAAAATCCCTTATATTCACCCCGCTCATATTGGCTTTTATGCTGGCTACATCTACATTCTGCAATTTTTCGCCCACCTGTTGTAATTTTGCTGAAACATTGGCTGATATATCATGGGTCGGCAAATGCCGGGGTGATTCCTCTACTCTTATGCGTTCTAAATCCTCGCTGCTTTTTGAAGACCGCTCGCGTTTACCCCTTATTATGACCGCCTGGCGGTCAGCCTTATCAGGTCCGCCCTGGGGCAAGGGCGTAGCTGACCGCCTACCCAGAAAATCGGATTCGGTCAACTGCTTTAAATCAGGCCTTAAGCGAGCGAGTTTGCTGCCGCTGTCACTGCCCAGGGCTTGAAATTCCTTCGCTATTTGGTTCAGCTCAGAGGTTATGGCTTCAATTTCCTGGGGAGCGTCTATTTTACTAATCCGCTCGCTAACCCGGGGCAGCCGGTTATCAACGCCCCTGGGTTTATTAGCCGATATTTTTGCATCCTTAAAAAGAGATGATATGAAATCGGCTTTTTGCGTATTAAAGGCAATACGTCTGGGATTATTAACCTCCAATAGCTGGTCGGCCAGGTTTCTTATCCGGCCTGCACTGGTTGATATTTTTTGCTCCAGCCGACCATAGCCAGGCGGGGAAATCATTTGCATGTGTCCTCCCCCTGAAGCCGGTAGGTATCTTCGACCGGCCTGGGGTTTTAGCATAGGTGGCCGGCTGGTGAGCGGGGCCGGTCTCATGGCGCCGGGAGAAAGCCCCGGATCGATTTGCACATCATGTGGGTTATTTATGCGAACTATGCCCGTGGTGGGTTTATCCGGGGGGTTTTCTGTTTTTTCATTGGTTTTAATCGGGTCTAATTTAATCTTATTCAGCATAGCTCCACTGGCCTTATGTTTAGCAGGCGGTGGCGGCTCTTCTTTGTTTTTTCTGGGCTTATGCGCTTGTGCTTCCCCTTCCTCGGCGAGCTTAATTTTTGTCAATTGATCACCTATCTTATTGAGATTTTTGACTAACTGCTGAAACTGAGTTTTTTTAGGAGCGCGACTTTTTACCTTACGAGGCTGTTTTCGGCTTAATTTGCTAGGCTTTTCTTCTGCTCTTGTGGCTACCGACCGGGGTTTATCGGGTTGGGCGGCTGGAAGCTTTTGTCCGGGCCGGTCTTGCTGTAATCCGGCTTTTGGGGACGTATTTGTCAGCCGATTCTTTATCTTCTGCAATAGCGCCAGTAAAGGGGTTGGCTTTTTTTTATTATCTTGCCGCCGGCTCTGGTAGTTTTTATCCTGCTTACTATTATATTGTCCTTTCTTATCCGGCTGCCTTTTAGTATTACTGTTATCGTTGTCTTTAAATATATTTGTATCAGTTTTCGTATCGCTTAAGTTTCCGGTATCTGCCGGTAGCCATTCGTCTTTTGAATCCTCCAACCCTTTATCCCGATAATCCGGTGCAGGATAGGTTCCCGGTAATTCATCTTTCCGGGCTAATTGTTCATAGCCTTCTTCTTTGAGGTTCTCATCTATATCCAGCTTCAGCGCCAGTAATTGTTCAGCTATCTTCTTTAGTTCGGCTGAAGCAGCCTGATACTGTTTAGCATTTGGATTCAATGGAATGTTAACCGTCTTATCCCCGCCCGGTTTGCCCGCCGGCCAATCCGGTGAAGTACCCGCCGGCATCTCTGACATAGACTCAGCCGTATCTAGACTCTGGCCCGCTTCCTGTTGCAGTTCCTTTTGAAAGCCTTTCAGCACTTTCTTATACCAACCGTCGGCTTTAGGCTTATCAATTTTATTTTGAGAATTAACCCCGGCCGGCTTTGGGGGATTGGCCGGTAGCTGCCCACTGACGTTTAAGGCTCCTCCGTCAGTGCTTAGGGAGGTGCCCGCCAGATAGGTTAGTTTAATCACCAGGTTATCCAGGTCTTCCACTATTCCCGACTGATTGGTCTGGCTGTTTCGTAACTCATCGGTTAGTAAACGCAGGCTGTTGGCTTCCTGTTGCAGTACCGTTTCTATACTTTCCGGTTCGTCTTCCAGCTTAAGATAATATGTTGTTTTTTCTTTAATAGCGGAAAAGAAGCGCCTGGAAACCAACTCAGAATATACCACAGATAATAAACTTGACAGGCATACTATCACCAATAAGGGTATCAGCAGATTACGCCTGTTAAACCGGGGATGGCGCGGTGGCAGAACTTTGCTTAAGTTGGCCGGCTTAATCTTGTAGATAACTTCATTTAATATCAGCTTATAAAATCTTGGGGAAATATTGAAATTCTGGGTTTCCATAACGGTCAGCAGACCTTGTTTTAATTGCAAATGGGCATCGATTCGGCCTAATAAGCTGCGCCTGGTGGCATTATGGCCAAAGAGCCGATCATAATATACCCAATAGGCATAAATGATAAATAAACTCAAACTACTCAGAGCGGCGCCCTTACTCCACCACCACAGGTTAGCGAACAATAACTGGAATAAGAACAAAATAAGCCCCATTGTCAATACTATTAAACTAGCCTGCTGCCAGTTCCTTAACAGGCTTTTGCGGTAAAGCCTATTTACTTTTCTGGCTATAGATTTAACAATAGCGGCGGTAAATTTATTGCTGAGGCTGGTTTTCTTTAAATAATTATTTATCACATTTATAATATTAAATATAATTAAGACAACCAGCGGTACGAATATTCCCAGCATAATCGCTAAGCTCAGCCAACGGCTGAACAGCCACCAATTCTGGTCGATATTCGAGCCATAAACCACTTGACTCCACAAGTAGCTGCTATTTAAGCTCGCAGCCAGTTTCAAACTTATTTTATCGATAAATCCCTGAAGTGGAAGCCTGTTAAAAACTGTGGCCATACTAGCTCCCAGCAGCCTGGCGTGCTTAACCAAAAACGAAGATAAGTCTTCTATCCAGTCTCTCAGCAGAAAGGCGGCTACTGCGGTCAGTAAGACAAACATGAAAAATGAGCGCCGTCTTAACTTCCTGAACCTGGTAATTTTATGATTCGATTCCCTCATCTAGCTGACCTATTATAGAGAAATGCTGAACCTGGTTACATAAGTGTCAATTGCAAACGTTATGCCAAATAGGATGCATCCGGGGAAAGCAATAAATACGGTGGAGTTTTGCGGGAAGCTGATAAGTTTAAAGCTTACAGTTAAGCTGTGGTTTTGCTGGTAACAAAGCCCGACTTAGTCGGGTTAATAAACGGAATTAAATATCGCCAGCGATTCAGCTAAACGGCGGCCGGCCGCCTCATCCAGCTTGGAAACCGACAGCCTTACCCCTCGCTTTGGCCCTAAAAATATAAATAGCGGAACTGAGGCCACACCCACCGATAATAGTTTTCGGGCCAGATCATTTCCATCCGCAGTCCGTGGATGATCCACTGCCAGGTAAATAGCGCCCCCCGGTTCATACAATAATTCAAAGCCATACATCAGGCTGACATTTTTGAGCTGCTCTATCCGCCGCTGATAAGCCTGCCTGGTCTGCCGGCATATTTCATAGTTATGGCTGTTATCATAAGCCAGCCCCGCCGCCACTCCGGCCTGAGCCGGGGAATTGGGATTCACATTGGCATTATGTTGCAGGCGCCTCAACGCTCCCCCGATACTGGGAGCGCCGAACCTGTCCTTCAGCCGGGGATATTCCCGGCTCATCAATTCCGCCCGGCCCACAATGGCGCCCACCCGGTTGCCGGCCTGGGAATAAATCTTAGAAGCGCTCCACAGGCTTATAGCCCGGGAGGTAAGATTCAACAGATGGCGGTAAGTGCGCTCCCGATACCTTAGTTCCAGATAGGCGTCATCGACCGCACAGATCACATCGTAATCATCATTATTGCAGATTCGGGCCAGCCCCTCCAGTTCCTCATCAGTCAACACCCGGCCGGTGGGATTATTGGGGTCGGCCAGCAAGATAAAGGCGGGCTTATGTGCCTTCACCTGCTGCTCGACGGCGGCTATAAATCCTGACGACCCAGCATCCATAGAAACTTCAACCGGCGCCAGGTTACAGCTTATCAGCCGATCATAACTCTGTCTGAAACCGGGGGTGATGAAAATCACCTGGCGCCGCTTATCCCGGCTGCCCAAGACATCAAAGACAAAAGAACCGGCCTCCATGCCTCCATTGACAATGATAATACTGCTTATATCTATCTCAACCCCAATTCTCTGCTGATAATAAACCGCCAATTCAGCGATTAAGCTTTCGTTACCCTCCAGACAATACCGCTCATCCAGGCCGGCATTAACAGCCTCAAGCTGCGCCGCTTTAATCACGCTGGGCGCTGGAATACCGGGTACTCCCATATGCAGGGGAATCACTTCTATTTTATACTTCTTTTTAATCTCGGTTATGATAAGGTTGACTGTGGGAACATCAAGGGTTTTATCGACGCCAATACCCATCCGCTCCAGATTTAAAGGATAGCTGTCATGCTTCATTATTATTAACTCCATCTGGTTGGTAGCAAAGACAATTCATTGTAATATTATAATTAAATGCCGGTTGATAATTACATTGAAAAGCAGTTAAAACCATTATATTATAGTGCGATAATTAAAGCAAAGTCAAACTATTGACGACCGGATGTGGTAGCCTATCCTTCATAAAGGCATATACATGTGCTTAGCGATTAAAATATTTTTCCTGGTTTCATTTTTCTATCTGCTGTTGGCCTATGCCTTGCGCTGGTTTGAGCGCAGCAACCGCCCTGAATTTGCAGCTCAATATGGCGAACAAAGTAGCTGTCATCCCGGTTTCAAACCGCTGCGCTACTTCTTCATCGAGTATTTCTACCTTACAGTACACCTGGTTATGCTGGCGTTGGATTATATACTCTGGCCGATACAAAAACTTTTTCCTAAGAAAGCAAACATCCCCCCGGCTTCCAATCAACGCCCTATAATACTGGTACATGGCTATATGATGCGCGGCGGGGTGATGTGGCTGATTAAGCAAAGGCTACAAAAAGCCGGCTACCGGCAGGTACATATATTTACTCACTCCCCGCCCTGGCGGGATATAGCCTGTTTTGCCGGGCAGCTTGAGGCTTTTATCTCTCAGTTGGTCAGTGATCCCAACGCCAAAGTGGATATAGTAGCCCATAGCATGGGCGGCCTGGTCGGTCGCTATTATATTAATTTACTGGGCGGCTGGCAGCGGGTATCTCATTTTATAACCCTGGCCACCCCGCACGGGGGCAGTATGTTATGGTCGTTTACCAGTTGTCGTTGTGGCCGCCAGATGCGCCCCCAAAGCCCATTGCTCAATGAGCTTGCTCAAAATGACCAGCGGCTGGAAAGTGTAGCCGTAACCTCTATATATTCTGATTTTGACGAGTTGGTAATCCCCCAGGAAAGCCCCATCCTGTCCCTGCCGGGAGCTACCAACCAATTGCTGTCCAACCGGTTGGTAACGGGAGTGGGGCATGCGGGATTTTTATTCAGCAAAAAAGTCTTTAAATTAATTGAACAAGCCCTTATGAATAACAGGTAATTACGCTGAATAATAGATCGGCATTAGCTTACATTGAGATAATCCATTATGAATCACAAAGAAGACATAGATAAAAACAGCTTACTCCCCACTGAGGTAATAAAAGACACCAGGGAGTCACTGGGACGGCTGATTTCCGCCGGGGTCTACAATGTGAATATCTTAAACAGTCTCACCTCCAGTATCATCATAACCGACAAGCAATTAAATATTACTTACTTGAATTCGGCCGCCGGGAAAATGCTGGGCTTAAAAGCGGCTACTATAAAAGGAAAAAGTTTATTTGACGTTAAGTTACAGGGGCTGGGGTTTGATCTCAAAAAAAATCTAAAACATGTACTTCAAGATGGGAAAACCTTTAATGTTAAGGCGCTTCAATATTTAAGCCCCGCTGATGAGGCCAGGTTTCTGGATCTGGCATATACCCCGCTTTTCGATGAAGCCAGAAACATAATAGGGGTAATATCTATCGGCCATGATGTGACCCGGCGGGTGGTGGAGGAAAGAAAACAACTCCAGTATCAGCAGGACGTCAGGCAGGAGTTGGATAAAAACAGGCAGGATTGGGAAATTGCCAGGGCTGAATTTGAAAGCCAGCTTCATAAACTGGAGCAGCAGCTTGCCGAGAGCCAGTCAGAAATCAATCTGTTGCGCTTCGAGATTGAGGATAAATACAAGTTTCATAACCTGATCGCTAAAAACAAAAAAATGCGCCAAATTCTGGGGCTAATTCCCAAGATCGCCGATAGTGACTCCAGCGTGCTGTTAACCGGGGAAACCGGCACCGGTAAGGAACTTGTGGCCAAGGCTATCCATTATAGCAGCTATCGTAAAGACCGGCGATTTGTAGGCATCAACTGCGCCGCCCTCACAGAAACATTGCTGGAAAGCGAGCTGTTCGGTCATGTCAGGGGCGCCTTTACCGGAGCTATTCGGGATAAGATGGGTAAAATTGAATTAGCCCACCGGGGCACCCTGTTTTTGGATGAGGCAGGCGAGATGCAGCCGGCTACCCAGGGCAAGCTGTTGCGGGTGCTCCAGGAGAAGGAGTTTGAAAAGGTAGGCGGCGAGGAGACTATAAAAGTGGATGTGCGGGTTATTGCGGCCACCAACCAGAATCTGGAGGAATTAATTGCTCAAGGAAAATTTCGCCGGGATTTGTATTACCGACTAAGGGTTATCCCTATAAACCTGCCCCCACTGCGCGAGCGTATGGATGACCTGCCGCTTTTGGCTGCCTTTTTCTTAAAAAAACACCGCGATAAACTGAAAAAGGATATTGTTTCCATCTCTCAGGCGGCGCTGAATAAGATGCTGGCTTATTCCTGGCCGGGCAATGTGCGTGAATTGGAAAATATCATTGAAAGTACGGTAGTCATAACCCAGGGGGAAACAATTGAGGACGTAGACTTACCGGTAGCCACTACCAGGGGTCATCTTCGACAACTACCAATTTATAACCCACTGGAACTGGAAGCCTACTTAGCACAATGCGAACAGGATTACCTGCGTGAAATGCTCCGCCGATTTAACGGCAATATAAAGTGGGTTTCCGAACTAAGCGGCTTAAATCGCCGCACTATTCATAATAAAATGAAAAAATATAGCCTGCACAAAGCAGACTTCAAGCAAAAATAGGAATTTTTATTCCCATTAGCGCAAACAGGAACAACTTTTCCCATTTTATGTAATCCGACTTCCCGTACCCAGCCCCACAGCCTTCATAAAAAAAGCAGGAACAATCGTTCCCATTTTTCAAGTTAGTCCGCCATCCGGCCATTCAAGCCCACAACGCCTATCTGATTGATATACAACGTATTTTCAAGGAACAAAGCCTTTGGCACACTGCTTGCTCTTATTAATGGGCGAACCAGAAATAAGGGGGTGGTAAAAATGGAAGCTATTACATATCAGGATTTAAAGCATCTTGTATCCGTACCTTTTATCTGGATGATGGTAATACCTTTGGTTATTTTAGATATTTTTGCAGAAATATATCATCATGTATGTTTTTCATTATATGGAATTCCATTAATTGAACGCTCGAAGTATATAAAAGTAGACCGGCATAAACTGGAGTATTTAGGCCCGATAGACAAGATAAACTGTGCTTATTGCGGATATGCCAATGGGTTGCTGCATTATTTAACGGAAATAGCAGCGGCAACCGAAAAGTATTGGTGTGGTATAAAACATAAGCCATCCGCCGATTTTATACCGCCCAAACACCATGCCGACTTTATAGAATATGGCGACAGACGAGCATTTGAGAGGAGATACGCTTCAAAACCTGAACATAAAGTCAGCGCAAGACAGCCCTGGAGTGAGTTACTGGATAAGGTTTTACATGGAGTCAGGCAAGCTTTAAGCATCGGTAACTAAGGTGCATCTGGAGGATTTAACGCCATGAACTGCCCCTATTTAGAAGCTAAACCGGTGGCCAGGTGCCTGGCATATACTAATGGTATAAGGATTCTACGTGATAGTGAATTAGAAGATTTATGCCATACTAAACTTTATGTCGGCTGCTTAATCTATAAACAGCGGCTTAAGGAAAACAGGAAACGCTCAAAGCCGAAAGTCCCGATAGCTTGCTGTATTAAAGGCAATTAACCACACCTTTTAACCGTCGCAGAAAGGAGGGGATCAGTCATGAATTTAGTAAAATATGAACCAAGGAGCATATGGGACCCATTTACCGATATATGGGACCTGCGCAGCGAGATGGACAGAGTGCTCGACACATTTTTTAGTCATCCGGGCAAACCGGTTGTTTCCGGCATTTGGCAACCGGCGGTAGATATCTATGAGGAAAAGGATCATTACACCGTCAAAGCCGAACTGCCTGGAGTAAAGCCGGGCGACATAAAAGTGTCGCTTACCAATAACACACTAACCTTGAGGGGTGAACGAAAGGCTGAACACGAGGAAAAACATAAAGGCTATCATCGCTTCGAGCGGGCTTATGGTGAATTTTGCCGCTCCTTCCAACTGCCTTCCGAGGTTAATGCTGACAAAATCAAAGCCAGACATAAGGATGGGGTGCTGGAAGTGGAAATTCCCAAGAGCGAGAAGGCCAAAGCCAAAGAAATCTCCATCAAGGTAGAATAATCTGTCGGCGGCTAGCCAACACAAGAGGCGGTTGGGGCGGTGAAACCGCCCCAACCGCTTAAACTGTGGTTTCAGTGGTAACAAAGCCCGACTTAGTCGGGATAAATAACAGATGGGTGGTGTCGAATAATGGACGATTTAAGAGAATTTTTAGTTATACAACAAAAAATGGCCCAAACCGTAGATCAGCTTCAACCGGATAACGCCTGTGTTGCCGATTGGGACTGGGTTTTGTTACTTGAAGAGGCAAATAATTATCGGGAACTGAATGATTATCTACCTGTATATACACTCGCTCGAAATAAATATTCTCTGAATTAGACGGAAAATGTGGAAAAATCTCCAGGCTAAAATCTAAAACAGCCTGTTAATCATAAATAATCCCCAGGGTGGATCGGTCGAAATAATTAAATGAAATGAAAACCTTCAGTCGACCGTTAAACCGCCCTGGGGAGGCTAGCCTGAAATATATCCAGACCTTTAATGGTCCTTCCTGTTTGGATTCATCCATTAATTCGGCCCCGGAAGCCTGGTTTTACCTCTCCGGGATATTCACGGGCGGTTAAGTATAGGTCAGCAGTCGGAATTCCCCCCCTTCCAGCAAGCAATAACCACCTTGCTCATTCCAAACCGGGAGCACAATCAACCGATTGTCGGTAGGGTATATCTTTATTGCCGGTTGGTGGGTATGACCACAGATAATCGTATCAAAGCCCTGGTTGAAGTATTGTTTAATCAGCTTCTCAGATAAACAAAATTTCGATGCGTCCAGTTTGGCTACCTTTTGTTGGCTTTTTTGCCTGATTTTTCTGGCAACATAGTTTTCTATCCCACCAGGCGCCAATGGGCTAAACAGCCTGAATATTTTCCACCACAAGCGGCGATAACGCTGAAAGCCGGTATCCGCAGTACATAAACTGTGACCATGGGTTATAAGAATGCGATGTTCCTGGAGCTGCAGCGAATGTATCTCAGGATAAAGCGTTATGCCAAATTGGGCCAGATAGTTTGCTTTTAACAGAAAATCGCGGTTGCCCCACTGTAGACCGATTTGGCTGCCGGCTTGTTGTAGCTGTCCCAAGGCTTCCAGAATGGGTCTATTTTTCTGGAAAGTGATTCGATTATTAGTCCAATAATCAAACAAATCTCCCACTATATACAAATTCCCGGCCTGTTGTCCCACAAATTCCAGGAATGACAGAAACAAAGAGGTTATATGCGGCTTCTGCGCCGTATCCAAATGTAGATCGGAGATAAAAAAGCTCTTGCTCAAGCAGAAATTCCCTGGTTACGCCTACAATAAAAAAGGGGGCCTATTTGGCCCCCCCATAAATGCACTAAACTTACCCACCCTTATTCCGGCTTTACAGCAACAAAACGGGTGGCGCCGTTCTTTAAAAGCAGGAACAATATAGTCTCTTTGTCATCGAGCTGCTGCAATTTAGCCCAATAATCTTTGGTATTTTTAATAGGCTGGCGATTGACCTCCAGGATGATGTCCCCGCTTTGCAATCCGGCTTCAGCCGCCGGGCCGCCGGCTTCTATATCGAGGATTACCACACCGGCTTGATTATCATCCAGATAGCCTCGCATCTCAGCAGAAATATTACCCACCCGCATACCTAATTTGTCCAGCTGCTTATTTTTATTAAAGGCTATTTCACCCTTGGGATACAGACCTATTTTAAGTTTAAATTGTTTGGGTTTCCCCTGCCGGATTACACCTAATTTTACAGTAGTTTTCGGATCGGTCCTGGCCGCCAGCCGGGATAACTCGCCATAATCTTCTATTCTCTCTCCGTTGAAGGTAGTAATTATATCGCCCCGTTTTAAACCGGCAACATCCGCCGGCGAGCCTTCCATTACCTCCGCTACCAAAGCCCCGTTTGGTTCATCCAGGCCTAAACTATCAGCCAGCGCAGGGGTTACCTTTTGGATCAACACCCCTAGCCAGCCACGCTCCACTTCCCCCTTCAGCTTCAAATCTTCCAGGATATCCTTAGCTATATTTATGGGAATAGCAAAACCGATTCCCTGGCCCTGCGGGACAATAGCCGTATTTATACCTACCACCTCACCGTATATATCAAATAACGGACCACCACTATTTCCCGGATTGATGGAAGCATCGGTCTGAATGAAATCATCATAGGGGCCGGCGCCTATCACCCGGCCTTTGGCGCTCACAATGCCGGCGGTTACCGTGTGTTCTAAACCGAAAGGATTACCGATAGCCACCACCCATTCACCCACCTTAAGCTTATCGGAATCACCCAGGCTTACGGTAGGTAAGTCCTTCCAGGATTTAATTTTAATCAAAGCAATGTCGGTCTTTTTGTCTATCCCGATTAACTTGGCTTCAAACTCCTTATGATTTGATAAGATGATATTGATTTTATCTACATCCTCAATCACATGAGCATTAGTCAGTATGTAGCCCTCTTTACTGATGATAAAACCCGAGCCTAAACTCTTTTGTTTAAATTCACGCCGGGGGATCGTACCGAAAAACCGCTCAAAGAAATCCTCCAGCGGTCCGCCCCTTTTTTTAAAGGGCGAGCGAAAAATGTCGGGATGATTTTTAATGGTTTTGGTAAGGCTTATATTTACCACCGCCGGCTTCTGTTCCTCAGCCACCTTTACAAATGTTTGTGGAGTAATAACCTGTATCTCATCCCGACGGCGCGCTTCGACTTTATCCTCGCTATATAAACGCTTATTATCATCAGACTCCTTGCTGCAGCCGACGCCCGCCAGCCACACTAATCCCAAAAACAAAATCAGTATACTGTATACGCTATATTTATTTTTGCTGTACTTCATTTTTTAATCCTTTGCTATATCCCGTTTAAGGTCAGCCGGTTTTTTGCTCAATTGCTCCACAATGTCCTTGGGTACCATAAATATTCGGCCATCGTTGCGCCTCACATATACCGATTTATCATCCTGCCCGGCGCTCGCCCCTACCAGCAGACTCAAGGTAGAGCTTTGATCCCCCTGCAGCAACTTCAGGGTAGCCTTTACTTGCGGTTTATCAAAGCCGTAAACTGCATCAGGCTTCGGTTTGCCTTCAATAAAGGCGGTGGCTTTTAAATAAGCCAGTCCATATATCAAGCTCTCCACCATATAACCCTTAGCCGGAGCTTTCTCAGGTTTAACCAACTGCCAGTCTCCACCCTCTTTTTTCAACTGGAGCGCTCTCTCCGGGTAGTCCAATTCTAACTCATTCACCCATACAGTGTCAAATTTTAGAATGCGGCGTTCCCGTAAGTCAAATATTTCTTTGGTGAGTTTAGTGGTTACCTTGGTATCCAGTAACATTATTTGTGGCCGCTCGCCTCGCCTGGCATATATCCCTTGTTTTTCTTTATCGCGCCGACCAATCAACAGCCGCCTTTGGAGCTGATCCTTACCGGCAGTTACCGTAAGGCTTAACGTGGGTTTAGCCAGACCGAATGCAGCCGGTTTATCGGTTTTTTCGGCTATGAATTCTTTAACCCGCAGGGAGTTTATCTGCCTTATCAGCGAACTAACCTCATCCGGGTCGGCCTTTAGCTTATCAGGATAGCTAATCTGCCAGCCGGCTTGAACATCATTGGTCAATATCAACTTGCGCTCAGGATAATCCAACTCTATTTGAGTGACTTCAACCTCCGGCACGCTGATTACCCGTTTATCCCGCAATTCAAATACGTCCCGCTTGAAGCTGTCAAGCAGGCCAGGATTTAGCAAAAACAACTGTGAATCGGCTTCCCGTTTGGCATACATCAAATTGCCCATTGGATTCCTGTTGCCCAGTAACAGCTTATATTCCTTATCTTTTGAGGCAATTACCAACTTGAGTTGGGGATTATCCAAACCATAAGCGGCCGGCGTCTGATCCGAAACATCCAGCTTACGCTCTATGATGGCCTCTTTCAGCGTAGCTATTACGCCTTGAATAGCCTTACTATCCCCGGCAGAATCGACGGGTTTCACCAAGCGCCAGGCTCCGGTATCAGCCTTGATGCATTGGATATGTGTGTCCGCATATTGCAATTCTAACTTATTTATATCCGGTTCTTCGAAGGTGAATATATGCTTAGCCGCTTCCGCTGTTTTCTGGCGTTCACGACCGCCTTTTACTTCATAGTAATAGACGAAGACCGCCAACAGCAGTAATATCATCCCCCAGATAAGGGTGTTTTTTAATCTCATAACCGCCTCCGCCGTACCCATACGCTTATACCTATGGCCAGCCCGAATACAGGCAGCAGCAATACCGACAGGTAGAAGACGTTTCGCATTTGTGTATCGGTAAGACTGATAGTACGGGACACATCCGATTTAGGCCGGATGGAGATTAAGTCCTCTTCTCCAGCCAGCCAGCTGACCACATTTAAGAATAAATCCCGGTTGCCGGAGAGATTCAGGTAAGTATTGTCGGCAAAATCGGAATCGCCGAATACCACCAGTCGCCCTTCCGGAGTAGTCTCTGCTTTGGCATCAGTTTTTGCTTTGGAGGCGCTTTTTTCAGTCGTTTTAGCTTCAGCTTTGATTTCCGCTACCACCGCTATACTTACCGGCCCCAGTTTATCCTGGCCTTTGGTATACTCATAGGGCCCGTTCAGCTCGGTTTCGGCCCAACTATTCTTACTGCCGGTACTGGCTAAGGTCTGAATGTTTGCATAATTCGGCAGATCTGCTTTAGGGAAAATTGATCTGGCGATAGGAAAAAATGAGGCCAATTTGAAGCCTTTGGTTATCGGATGATCAGGGTACATGGTAATTACCGGCATAAAATAGTCACCGGCAAATAGTTGACTCATAGTATCTACTACTATGTTGTTGCCCACTTCGATTCCCCGTTTTGAGAAAAATTTATTCCAATCTGTTGGTTTTACATCTCCTATCGCAGGATCGATGAGAAACAGGGCACTCCCCCCGGCATCAAGATAATTATCGATTAGTTGCAGTTCTTCGTTCATTAAGCCTGTCTTGGGGCCGGCTATGACAAGCAGGGTACAGTCGGCCGGCACTTTAGCTTCCCGCATCAGCAACAATTTTTTGACCACATAGTTTTGGCCTGCCAGGGACTGTGCGATCAGGCTGTAGCCGGTCTTGGTATTGGCTTTAATATCGGCTTCACCGTGGCCTTCCAGAAAGTAGATAACCTTACTGGTACCTTTAGTGAGCTTTAAAATAGCATTAGTAAGCGCTTCTTCGGTTATTTTCTCCAGGTTCTGGGTACGTCCCTGAAATTCCAAGGTTATGGTGCCATAGCGCTGCACCCCGTATTTAGTGGCGATAGCCGGCTGCTGGTCAGGATCGATAAACTCAAAGCTGAGCTTATGGCTATAATAAGAGTATTCGGACAATAACTCCTTGGCTTTAGCCCGCTCAGCCGTACCCGGTTTATCGAACATGATTATTTTTAAGCTATCCGGCAGGGATTTGAGCAGCTTTTTGGTTTGATCGGATAAGCTGTATTTTCCTATCGCAGTGGTATCAAAGCGTTTATTATGCTTATAGGATAGATAATTTATCAGTACCATGATTCCCAGGACGATACCTATAAACAGGACAATATTAGCTCTTAAAAAGGTAAGCCGACGACTTTTCATCTTATAAACTCTCTTTCAAATGAGTATGCCGAATAATTCCAGAAGACTTATTTCAATTCCAATGATTCATTGGTTAGAAATAGGTTAAACACAATAAATGAGAGATAAAATACGATATCTTTAGTATCCATAATTCCCTTGGCAAAATCATCGAAGTGTTCGATTATGGAAATGTAGGAGAATAGCTCGCCCAGTTTGGGGCCTACAAAATTTGAAGCCCAGCTTATTACCCATAAAAACAATAATACGCCAAAGGAAATGACGGCGGCTACAATCTGGTTTTCGGTAAAAGAAGAGCATAAGCTACCCACTGAGATAAATGCCGCTCCCATCAACACCAATCCGACATAGCCGCTGGCTATCGGCCCCCAGTCAGGATTACCATACATAGACAAGACCAGCGGATAGATCAGCGTAAATCCCAACATGATCATATACAAGGCCAAAGCCCCCAGAAACTTGCCCAGCATTAATTGCAGGTTAGACAAAGGAGAGGTCAAAAGCACCTCAAGGGTGCCGGCCTTTTTTTCTTCAGCGTACATCCGCATAGTAAACAGCGGCACCATCAGCAATAAAATAATGCTGATATTATAGAATAGGGGTCTTATCACCATCTCGTTTACGTTCATATTACTTGCCAGGCCCTGATACCGCATATAATGCATGGATTGCAGGTTAAATGCGGCGGTGAGGCTGAAAAAGAAATAACCCGCCAGGATCAGGAATACAACGAACATCACGTAGGCGACGGGCGATACAAAATAGGCATTAAGTTCCTTCTTGAACAGAATCCATATGTTCCTCATCAGTGCACCACCTCCTGCTTCCCTGCCGCTTCTTCGGTAGTAGTCAGTTGCCGGAATATCTCTTCCAGGCTCATCTTAATTGAGCGAATTTCTAATAATTCCCAACCGTTGTTTACTATAGCAGCCGCCAGTTGAGGGCGAATATCGCTCTTTAGCTGACTTTCTACCAGATAACCCGCTTCACAAGGCTCAACATTTACTACTCCGGCCTGGGCTTTTAGCTTAGCTAACAGCTTATCCGCCGGCCCTCTGGCCTCCAGATAAACCCTTTCGCTGCCCTGAAACCGGCGCGAAAGCCCTGCCGGGGTATCAACCGCCACCAGCCGTCCCCGGTCAATAACTATAATACGATCGCAAGTCAGGCTCACCTCGGGCAGAATATGGGTACTCAAGATGATAGTATGGTTATCCTTTAACCCTTTGATCATGTTTCTCACCTGAATAATCTGGTTGGGGTCCAACCCGATGGTGGGTTCATCTAAAATAAGTATCGCCGGATCATGAACCAAGGCCTGAGCAATTCCCACCCGTTGTTTATAGCCTTTGGATAGATTAGCAATCAAACGTTTTTGCACATCACCGAGCCGGCACTTCTCCAGTACCAGGTCCACTTGCGATATTCGTTCCCGCTTCTTCCTGACTCCCTTGATGCCGGCCATGAACAACAAATAATTCTTAACCGTCATATGGCCGTACAGGGGAGCGTTTTCTGGTAAGTAGCCAATCTGGGCCTTTACTTTCAGCGGTTCATCGAACACGTCAAATCCGGCCACCCTGGCGGTGCCTTCAGAGGGCGGCAGGTAACCGGTAAGCATGCGCATGGTAGTAGTTTTACCCGCTCCATTGGGACCCAAAAAACCCAGAATTTCCCCCTTTTGAACCTTAAAGCTAATATCATTAACTGCCATCAAATCGCCATATTTCTTGGTCAAGTGATCTACCTCGATCATAATCCGCCCTTTTTCAATATAGAGGAAAACATATAATAATTTATTTACAAATGTTTACATACCTCATGCGTAAATCATACAGCAGACTGTCCAACATGGATTTCTCTTCCGGGGTCAAATTGCCTTTGGTTTTTTCCTGAAGTATTTCCAGGATACCGATAGTCTGTTTTGCCTGTGGGAGGTTGGGGGCTTTTTCCCTGGTAGCCGGATCTTCCATTTCTCCCAATTGGATTACAGCTTGGGTACTCAAGGAAAACACCAATGCCGAGAAATTGACCTCTGGTAATGAATCAGCGGCTGGCTGGGCCGGGGAGGGCTGATCTATCTCAGATATGGCATCAGCGCCGGTTCTTGCTTCTCTTTGCTGAATTATCTTTTCTTTCTCTGCTTCACTTTTAGAGGAGAATCGCTTATCCTTTACCTGAAATCCCCGCTCTTGTTCCTTTTCTTCAGACATAGAATCTCCCCCGGTTATTTTTTAACTTCGGATTATGAACCCCCAAATTTTCACCTAATTATAAACCAGAAAAAATAAATTGCAGTAAAAAAATGGCCCCTGTTTATAAATAAACAAGGGCCACAAACTGCCTTTTTTAATACATACCACCCATTCCACCACCAGGCGGCATCGGCGGCATAGCCTTTTCCTCTTCCTTGATATCGGTTATGACGCACTCAGTGGTCAGCATCAGCGATGCAATACTGGCCGCATTCTGCAGAGCGCAACGGGTAACCTTGGTAGGATCGATTACTCCAGCCTTGATCAAGTCGGTATACTCACAGGTTTCCGCATTAAAACCGATATTATCGGCTTCAGAGCTTAGCTTTTGAACCACTACGGAACCTTCGCAACCGGCGTTATTGGCAATCCGGCGTACCGGTTCTTCCAAAGCCCTCTTTAATATCCGGGCGCCAATTCCCTCGTCTCCGGCTAACTCCAGCTTATCCACCGCTGCAATAGCCTTTAACAGGGCTACCCCGCCACCGGGAATGATGCCTTCATCCACCGCTGCCCGGGTAGCGTTCATTGCATCCTCGACGCGGGCCTTTTTCTCTTTCATTTCGGTTTCGGTAGCTGCACCTACATTGATTACGGCTACCCCGCCTACTAATTTGGCCAACCGCTCCTGCAGTTTCTCGCGGTCATAGTCGGAGCTGCTGTCTTCTATCTGGGCTCGGATCTGCTTAATACGGCCTTCCAACTCGGCAGGTTTACCGGCTCCTTCAACGATAGTGGTATTATCCTTATCGATAGTCACCCGCTTGGCCTGACCTAGATCAGCCAGGGTGATATTTTCTAATTTGATACCTAAATCTTCGGTAATTACCCGACCATCGGTGAGTACCGCAATATCTTCCAGCATGGCCTTGCGCCGGTCGCCAAAGCCAGGCGCCTTAACCGCCACGCAATTCAGCGTTCCCCGCAGCTTATTGACTACCAGGGTTGCCAGCGCTTCGCCCTCTACATCTTCGGCAATGATCAACATGGGTCGACCCTGCTTGGCCACCTGCTCTAAGATAGGCAACAGGTCCTTCATATTGCTGATCTTTTTCTCGTTCAACAAGATGTAGGGATTCTCTACTGCGGCTTCCATGCGTTCTGCGTTAGTGACGAAATAGGGGGATAGATAGCCGCGATCAAACTGCATACCTTCCACAAACTCCAGGGAAGTTTCCATGCTTTTGGCTTCTTCCACCGTAATTACGCCGTCCTTGCCCACTTTTTCCATGGCCTCGGCAATCAAATCACCAATAGTAGCATCGTTGTTAGCAGAGATAGTACCCACCTGAGCAATCTCATGTTTGTCTTTAGTGGGTTTACTCAATTTTTTAATACTAGCGGTGGCTGCATCCACAGCCTTTTCAATGCCGCGCTTTAAGGCCATCGGATTGGAACCGGCGGTAACGTTCTTACAGCCTTCACGGAAGATAGCCTGCGCCAGCAGGGTGGCGGTGGTAGTGCCGTCGCCGGCCACATCACTGGTTTTACTGGCCACCTCTTTTACCATCTGAGCGCCCATATTTTCAAAGGGATCGTCAAGCTCGATATCCTTGGCTACGGTTACCCCGTCCTTGGTAATGGTGGGCGAACCGAACTTTTTATCCAGTACTACATTTCTGCCCTTGGGGCCCAGGGTTACCCCAACTGCATCCGCCAGTTTATTTACCCCTTTAAGGAGAGCGTTTCTGGCTTCCTCCTCAAAATTTAATTGTTTTGCCATGAGTTTTTACCTCCTTAAAGTGTTTACTCTGAAATACCTAAAACTTCATCTTCTCTCATAATAATATACTCTTTGTCGTCTATCTTTACCTCGGTGCCGGAGTATTTACCAAACAATATGGTATCGCCGACCTTCACATCCAGGGCTTGCTTGCTGCCGTCATCCTTAACCTTGCCACCACCTACGGCCACCACCTTACCCTGCATCGGTTTTTCCTTGGCGGTTTCGGGAATAATAATGCCGCCTTTTACCTGCTCTCCTTCTTCCAGTCGCTCAACCAGAATTCTATCCTGCAATGGTCTGAACTTCATACTTACACTCCTTTCATGCTTTAGGTTTTTAGATGTAGACACCACCGCCGAATAAAGACACGATTGCCTGTTATTGGCGCACCTACACCATTTTCACTTTAACTATCAATGAGTTAAATTGGTTTATCAGCACTCTCCCCTGGCGAGTGCTAACAAGCAGTAATATACTCAGGCTCATTATATAAATCAAACTATACGACAGGTGATTATAATCTATTGGCTGGTGCCAGGAATGATTCAGCTTAATTTACTCCATTTTTCATTCAATATCTAATCAAAACGTTGTTTTGCTTCAATATGAAATAAAGGCTTTTTTGACTCGTCAGGGCGGAGCCAGCCGTAGCCTGGCAGGATTAACCGGAGGGAACAGGATATAAATTATTGAGTTTGGAGTATTGAGGGATGAGTAGAGATAATACCCTCTGAACTCTTAACCCTAAACTATTTCATGTTTATCCTGTATATCCTGTCTAATTGCTTCCATTACCTGCTCAATCAATTCTTGGCTGTCCACCGGAGAAGCTGTCTTGGCCGAGGTTAAATAGAGGAAGAACTCTACATTGCCCTTGGCCCCCAGGATGGGAGAGCGGCTAATCCCCTTAAGCGATAATCCCAGCTCCTGGGAAAATGCGACCAACTTGGTTAATACCTGCTGATGCTTCCGGGGGTCTTTTACTATCCCGCCCTTGCCTAGCTCACCCTTCCCCACTTCAAATTGGGGTTTAACTAAGGCTATAATATCGGCTGATGGTTTTAGGAGCGGTATAATCGCCGGCATGACCTTGGTCAGCGAAATGAAGGATACATCAATGGTGACCAGTTCAACTTGGTCTCCCAAGTCTTCGGGTTTTAAGTAGCGCACATTTGTCTTATCCAGCATCACTACTCGGGGGTGCTGCTGTAATTTCCAGGCCAGTTGGCCATAGCCTACATCCAGGGCATACACCCTGGAGGCTCCCCGCTTAAGCAGGCAATCGGTAAAACCGCCGGTGGAGGCGCCCACATCCAGCGCAACCTTGTTTTCAACCGACAGGCTGAACTTATCTAAGGCCCCCTCCAGCTTCAATCCACCCCGACCGACATAGCGGCAAACCGCCTTAAGCTCTAACCTGGCATCACTGGCCACCAACTGGCCGGCCTTATCCACTACCTGTCCGTTGACCAACACCTGGCGAGCCAGAATCAGGCCTTGAGCCTGGTGGCGGCTTGGGAGCAAGCCCTTGCTGACTAATAACTTATCCAGCCTCGATTTGACAGACAAAACCCCTTGTCCTCAGCCCGAACAGTTCAGGTCTTGTTGGATGTTATTTATAACTGCGGACTATGCCTGAATCGGTAAATAAAAGCGATTTACCAGGCTTCCTCTCCCCGAATGGGCGGTGTGATTGTACCGGCAGGATTAGATGTTTTCTGAAATGACTCAAAATAAGCCATTATTTTATTCAACTTGTCTTTTTCAATCACTTTTTTACCCGCTAAGGCATGTTCATAACAGTATTGAACATAGGCAGCTAAATGGTTATTAACCTTTTGACCAGCTAAGGGCTTCTTGCCCACTTGATGGCAACTGCCGCAACTCTTACCATTAGTACCTAATGTCGGATCATTAAAAACTCTTTTGCCGTCACCGGAGAGGGCAACTGCGGCAAATCCCGGGGGTTGTGACTCCTCACCCAGGTTTTGTCCGCCCTGAGTCTGCTGCATGGTTTTCTGCATGGTCTGCTGTCTCATCCGTTCCATCATTTGTTTCTGGAACTCGGTCATATCCTGGGCAAATAAAGCCGGAACAAATATCAAGCCTAATGAAATAACTGCCAATAATATTTTTTTGCTTTGCATATCGTTTTCCTTTCTGCTTTATATGGAGACAATAAGGCCAAGGAACAGCTTGACCGATCATTACATTTATATATACCACTTTTAAATCCTAAAAACAATTTATTTAATTTCCATGTGTTATAATACACTCATGAAACCAGCCACAGGCTGAATTAATTACAGTGAAACTGTTACTGCTATAGCTAACACCGCCCCCTGCTGTCCCATCGGACGGTGGCGGAGGCTTACTTTAAGCTTAAAACAAAGTTATAATTTCCTGTGCCGAAACAAAAATGAAACGATTGTATTTCGACCATAACGCCACCACCCCGATAGCTGAGGCGGTGTTTAAGGCTATGTCAGCGTACCTAAAGGGCGTTTTCGGCAATCCTTCCAGTGTGCATGCCCTGGGGCGGGAGGCCAAAGGGGCTATAGAACAGGCCCGCTTGCAGGTAGCCGATTTAATCGGGGCGGCGCCGGAAGAGATTGTTTTTGTAAGCGGCGGCACCGAGTCCATAAATCTGGCTATTTCAGGCACGGCCGCATTATATAAGGGCGGGCGTATTATTGCTTCCCAGGTGGAACATCCGGCAGTATTAAACAGTTGCGCCTACTTAGAGCGGGCTGGTTTTGAGGTGATCTATCTGCCGGTAGACAGCCGGGGCATAGTAGAAATACCGCCGTTTACCGCTGCCCTCACCCCCGATACCAGGTTAATCAGCATCATGCTGGCCAACAACGAAACCGGCAGCATTCAACCGATTAAGGAGTTGGCTGCCATAGCCCGGGAGCAGGGCCTCCGGTTTCATACCGATGCGGTGCAGGCGGTGGGTAAGCTTCCGCTTAAGGTGGATGAGCTGGGAGTGCAGTTGCTTTCGCTATCCGGGCATAAGCTGTATGGACCCAAAGGTATCGGCGCCCTCTATATCCGCTCCGGCACAAAAATCATGCCCCAACTGCATGGCGGCCATCATGAACGGGGCCTGCGGCCGGGAACCGAAAATATAACCGGCATCGTGGGATTGGGGGCGGCCTGCCAACTGGCTAAAGCGCACATGATTGAAGACGCCGCTTATATATCCAAGCTGGCAAATACATTATGGTATAAACTGAATGAGCGGATCGAGGGGCTTACGCTGAACGGGCATGCCGCTAAAAAGCTACCGGGCACGCTCAATATAAGCTTTGCCGGCATAAGCGGGGAGTCGCTGCTTATGAATCTGGATCTGGAGGGCATAGCCGTCTCTGCCGGTTCGGCCTGTAGCGCCGGTTCACTTAAAGCCTCCCATGTGCTGCTGGCACTGGGATTGTCTGAAGAGCAGGCTCGTTCCAGCCTTCGCATAAGTATAGGCCGGGATAATACCTTAGCCGAGATAGACACCCTGGTCGAAGCGTTATGCCGAATTGTAGCCCGTTTGCGGGGCAGGGTGGGCAAAGTCCCCTGTGATTAAGGGGCTTTTGACTTTTGATTTTGATTATGATAGCGTGAATCCACTTTTTTTGTTTCCGTATAGAAACTTATATAATCAGGCTCCTGGCCCTCGCTTTTGGCCTATCAGTCCAACAGTGGGCGGAATTAGCCATAACAATTCAGCCATAATTAATCCAGGCCTTGCCTGGTCGAACCCAGCAAATGTTGAATTCCGATAAATCCCAAAAATACCCCAAAGCCCGCCGGGTCACCTGGATTGGGCTGATTATAAATGTAGGACTTATCAGCTTTAAGGTGCTGGCTGGAATTTTAGGACACAGTGCGGCGCTGATTGCCGATGCCGTCCATTCAGTCTCTGACCTTATTAGTGATGCCTTGGTACTGGTGGGACTCAAGATATCTGCGCGCCCCATAGATGAAACCCACCCCTACGGACATGGCCGGGTGGAAACCATCGTCGCCTTTTTAGTTGGCCTGATCTTGGGACTGGTGGGCATCGGCATCGGTTTTAAGGCTATAAACATCATGATCCAGGGGGTGAGTTACACTCCCAGGTTAATCGCTTTATTAGCGGCGCTTACTTCTATCGTGGTGAAAGAGTGGCTATACCATTACACCATCAGGGTCAGCCGCTGGACAAATTCGCCCAGCCTGCGGGCCAATGCCTGGCACCATCGTTCGGATGCATTTTCCTCGATAGCCACCGCCTTAGGGGTAGGCGGCGCCATGCTCAATCCACAATGGGTAATCCTGGACCCATTGGTGGCCTGTCTGGTAGCTGTCTTCGTGGTCGAGACCAGCGGCAAGATTACCTGGAGAGCCTTTCTGGAGTTGGTGGATACATCAGTAAATCAGGAAACAAGAGATCAAATCGAACAAGCGGCCAAGACGGTACCTGGAGTAATCGGCCTGCATAAACTCAAAACCCGCCATGTGGGCAGTGAAATATTTGTAGATGTACATATTGAGGTTGATCCCCAAATTACGGTTACCGAAGGACATAATATTGCCACCCGGCTCAAGAACTTTATATTGCAGCAAGTAAATAATATAGCCGAGGTGACGGTACATGTTGAACCTGAGGGTGACAGCTTAAGCCAGGTAAAGCAATATCTTTAAAAAATGACACATAATAAATGTTTTCCAAAAAGTAATCGGGTTACCGCCAGGAAGGAATACCAGGCTATTTACCAAACCGGCAGTAAAGTGGTACATCGCTGTCTGGTACTTTATTTTAAACCGAATCAACTGGATCGGGTACGGCTGGGTATTTCGGTGAGTAAAAGAATCGGCAATGCGGTGGTCAGAAACCGGATAAAAAGGCTGTTTCGCGAAGCTTTTCGCTTAAACCGGCATCGCTATCGTCCGGGTTATGACTTGGTGTGCATTGCCCGTAAGCCCATACTGAAATTAAATTCTGATCAGTTAGTTGAGCAACTCGATAAGGCGCTAAATAAAGCCGGGCTTATAAGTTTGTAGCTGGTCTTACCGGAGAATATGTTAATGTGAAGCGGTTCTTTATTTACTTAATAAAGCTTTACCAGCGGCTGCTATCCCCCTATCTGCCCCAAAGTTGCCGCTTTCATCCTTCCTGTTCTCAATATGCTATGGAGGCGCTGGAACGCTATGGGGTGATCAAGGGCTTGGCCCTGAGTCTGCGGCGGGTATTTAGATGTAATCCCTTCCATCCCGGCGGTTATGACCCGCTTAAGTAAGTATTTATTGCAGTTGGAATTTTAGAAGCCACCACATAAAAAAGTATGGTTTGAGGAGTTTTTGTAGTAGAATAGCATTTATTATAAGGGCACCTTGAAAAATTAGGGTTTTCGTTCAAGATCAAGACAGGCGAAAAATTTAACTGCAGGTATATGCCTGATGGGGGTGTCGCCAATAAGGGGACATTATGCAAAAAGTCGTTAATATATAGTTGTAATAACACGATATGCCTGATATAATATGCATGTAACTAACACACACAACCCAGGAGGAGTTACATGCTAAAGAAAGAGACCGGGC
>JAJRUS010000063.1 GCA_024277675.1 bacterium
ATCAGTAGTGTCCGATTAAAATCCCAATAGTGATAAGGGTTTTCGAGAATGACCTTTTAATTGCTGTAACTTAATCATGGTAACTACCCGTAAAATAAGATTATTTTAAAGAAGAGTCGTCCTCAAAAATTGTGTGATTTTGTGAAAAATTAACATCAAACCGAAACAGCCTTTTAATACAACTCATTGTTTATTAATTGTTTTTCATTTTCGAACAATGCCAAAAACGTACAAGCAAAATGAAGTCGAAAAAAGTCCTTTAAGGTTGTAAAGCCTTGGTACTGGCCCGTTTATAGCGGAATCCATTTTAATTAACCGGACAGTAGTGATTATAAATGTCGCTTCAAAGCACACAAGCCATAGTCATCGGCAGCCTGGATTTGGGTGAAGCCGACCGGCTGGTTACCTTTTACAGCCGGCAGTTTGGTAAAATGAAGGCGGTAGCCTGCGGCAGTCGCCGGCTGAAAAGTAAATGGAGCCGGAGCACCCAGTTACTGACCCATTGTCAACTGGTGTTTTATGAGAAAAAGAATAACCAGTTACATCGCCTGCGCCAATGTGATATTATACATCCGTATAGCGGCTTGTGGGGCGGGCTTAAAAAACTGATCGCCGGGTTATATGTAGCTGAACTGGTGACCAGGATAGTGCCGGAAGGCGAGGAAAGCGGCGAATTATTTTATTTAATACTTAAGGTGTTTAACTTGCTTGAACAGGAAGGCGACCCTGATGTCAGCTTGCGCATTTTCGAGATCCGGCTTTTAAGCATGTTGGGCTATCGGCCTCAAATAGGGCAATGTATTTATTGTAAAGAGGCCATACGCCAGAATTCTAAAATAAGTTTCAGCCCGCTAAAGGGCGGCGTGATATGCAGTAATTGTCTGACTCACAGCCAGAGTGGACAAATAACTGTTTCTGCCGGCAGCCTGCTTTTCTTAAAACAAGCGCTTAAGCTTAAACTGGCTAAAATAGGCAGATTAAGCCTGGCCAAGGCCCTAAAGCCGGAGTTAAAAGAAATGTTGCACGGTTATCTTATGCATCTTTTGGAGCGGGAGATTAATAGTTTTCGTTTCCTGGAACTCTAAGGAGTCGTGCAGAAATAAGTTGGACATATTTTGCGCTCAGATTCGGGTTAGATTTGGTCGTGACGATTGAGTGATTTAGTAAGCGTAGCAGGGACTACGTTGAGAAATCACGATTGAGGAACGGCCAAAGATGACCCGAAGCTGGGATGTATAATTGTTCAAGTTATTTCTGCATGACTCCTAAACTTAGGGAAGGGTAATATGAAGTATCTGAAATATGGTGTAGGGATTGCTCTTGTAATGGGATTTTGGGCATCACCGTTCCGGGTTGTTTCAGATAAAACAGCTTGCTTCATGCGATTACTGGCGCCGGCTGCCGGGGTGGCAGAGGCTACCACCATTTCTACTAAAAAACCCAGACCATCAAATTACCGCTTTATTGTACCCCCGGGGCTTAGAACAAGGGTAGATTTCTGGAAGATGGTGTATACCAAATACACTTCAGATCAAATAGTAATCCACGACAAGGAATATTTAAATGTAATTTATACCGTGCTCGATTTTAGTTATTTGAAAAAAAGTAACTATTCCTATCGGACTCAAAATCGCAAAAAACGGAATAAAATAGCGGAAACCAAACGCAAATATAGGAACATATTAAAAAAACTGGCTAAAATCAATCTAAACCCAGATAGCTTAACTGGTGAAGAAAAAAGGGTCTATGAATTATTTTTACCCATTAAGGAACAGAACAAGTTTCGTAAGGCTATGGGTAGGCGAAGGGTCAGGTGCCAGGTTGGTCAACGCGATAGATTTATTAAAGGGTTGAAAAATTCCGGATTATATGTACGCGAAATTGAAAAAATATTTGCCTATTATAACCTTACCCAACAACTCACCTTGCTGCCATTTGTAGAATCTTTCTTCAATCCGAATGCGTACTCCAATGATGGGGCAGTCGGCATCTGGCAATTTATTCGTTCAACCGGGCGCTACTATCTGAAGATAAACAGTGTAATAGACGAGCGCAGAGATCCGTATAAGGCTTCAGTAGCGGCAGCGAAACATTTGTTAAATAATTATAAGAAGCTGGGTTCCTGGCCACTGGCCATTACGGCTTATAACCATGGTTCAGCAGGTATGCAACGGGCAAAGCGAAAAACCGGGCGCTCTGACTTGGTAGGCATTATCGAAAACTACCGTTCCCGTAGGTTTGGCTTTGCTTCTAAAAACTTTTATACTGAGTTTCTGGCAGTGCTGGAAATTGTACCCAATTATGACCGTTATTTTGGCAAATTAAACCTAAGGCCCAGTTGGGAATTTGATGAGGTCAAATTGCCGCATTATGTCAGTGTATATACCTTAACCAAGCATTGTCTGTTAGATAAAGCTGACATAAAGGGTTTAAATCCGGCGCTGAAAACAAGTGTACTGACCTCCAGGAAGTATGTTCCCAAAGACTATAAATTACGCATCCCTCCCGGGACCGGGGACCGCTTCTTAAAACTCTATGCCCAAATCCCTAAAGAACTGCGATATGCAGCCCAGAAACGAGACAATTGGCATAGGGTGCGCTGGGGAGAGACATTATCCCAGATAGCCAGCCGCTATCGAACCAGCATAAGCGCCTTAGTGGATTTGAATAATCTCTCAAGCTCACGTTATATTAGGGCCGGCCAGAGGCTACGCCTGCCTCAAACCGGATATAAACCCAGCCGCCGGAAGACTACTAAAATAGCCAGTCTGAGAGCCAGGCCGAAGGCCACTAAAAAAGCAAAGGTTAAAAAACCAACCGCTCCCATTCAATTAGCTAAAGCGGATATTGAATTTGCCCGGATAGATGAATCAGCCAAGATGGGATCAATTATTGTAAAACCTTATGAAAGTATTGGCTATTACGCTGACTGGGCGCAGGTTTCAGCCTCCAGTGTAAGGCGGTTAAACGGGTTGCGTTTTCGCCAACGGATTCATGTGGGACAAGCCATTGAGGTAGACTATGCCAAGGTGGGCCGGGAGCAGTTTGAAGCCAAACGAAAGGCTTTTCACCGCCAGATACAGCAGGACTATTTAGATAAGTATAATATTGAACGCATTCAGAAGCATGTTATAAAGCCGAGGCAGAATGTATGGTATCTCTGCCGCTATGAATATAAAGTTCCGCTGTGGCTGGTAGAGAAATATAATCAGGACAAGAACCTGGGCCAGTTAAATGTGGGGGATACGCTTTTTATTCCAATTGTGAACCGGAAGTTGTAAGAGGAAGTATTTGCAGCGTGAGGCTTCCTTGAAACATTTCCGGGAAAGAGCTTGCGAGAATCCTGGGAGTCTGTTGGACTCTGGATTTCGTAGCGAGGGGGGGGCAGCTCTACTTAAAACATCCCGCCAAAAATGGGTTAATCATCATACCCGTGCACTTAAAAAACGCTTAAGCTTAAAACATTAAAAAGCATAATAGGCCAGGCAAATATTGGTGTTGATGAATTGACAGGTTTGTTATATAAGCAGGTTATTTCAACAAAAAGGGAGGAAAAAACAGACACATGAGCGGCAAAATTGGAATTATCGGCGGTAGTGGTTTATATGATATGTCGGGTTTGACCAAGGTGCAGTCGGTAGCGGTAGATACCCCCTTCGGCAAGCCCTCGGATGAATATATCAAGGGAGAATTAGCCGGGCGGGAGGTAGTGTTTTTGCCCCGTCATGGACGGGGGCATCGTATATTGCCTTCACATCTGAACTTCAGGGCTAATATTTACGGTTTTAAAGAGTTGGGGGTGGAACGTATCATTTCAGTTAGTGCGGTGGGTAGTTTAAAGGAGGAGATAAAACCGCTGGATATGGTAATCCCCGATCAATTTCTAGATCGCACCAAGGATCGCCCGGCTACCTTCTTCGGCCAGGGGGTGGTGGCGCATCTAAGCTTTGCCGATCCGGTATGCGGCCAATTAAGTGAGCTGCTTTATCAGGCCGGAGAAAAGGTGGGCGCCTGTCTGCATAAAGGGGGCACCTATTTGTGCATCGAAGGCCCCCAATTTTCCACCAGGGCCGAATCAAAGCTTTATCGCCAATGGGGAGCCGATATTATCGGTATGACCAATCTTACCGAGGCCAAGTTGGCCCGTGAAGCTGAGCTGTGCTATGCTACTCTGGCTATGGCCACTGATTATGATGTATGGCATGAGGGCGAGGAAGATGTAACCGCCGAGGCCATCATCGCCAACCTGTTAAAGAATGTGGAGACCGCCAAGCGCATCATCCGGCAGGCGATTGAGCTTGTGCCGGCTGATAGAGACTGCCTCTGCGGCCAGGCACTGAGGGATGCTATTGTCACCAGGCCGGAGGCAATTCCCGGCGCCATCAAGCAAAAACTGGAATTGATTATTGGCAAATACATGTGAGTAAGGGGTACCTGCGATGAAAAGAATATACTCTGGTTTATGCTGCCTGATGCTGTTTGTTAGTCCATGTCTGCTCTGGGCTGCCCCAGCGGGCAAAATTCCTCCCTCAGAGCGCTTTCAAATGCAATTGCCCGGTAAAGGCTGGAAACAGATGACTACTATCGAGGGCTTAAATTTAAAAAATTCGGCAAAAATAGAGCTATGTTTGAAAAAAGACAACGGGAGCCTGATCCTGGTGCGGTCAGGCAGAAAAACTGATTTTGGGGTTTCCGGCTTTTTTGATTTTGCTTCCGAAGATGCGGAATTAGTGTATTTGATGAAATTTGTTTCCGGCGGGGATTATATTAATGAAGTGGCGCTGGTAAGCAAAAATCCCTTGCTCTCTCATGCCAAGGCTTATAGCTATGAGGTACAGCATAAAAAATTAGGAGCGGTTACGGATTTAGTGGTAATAGTGAGAGGCAAAGATACCATATTGATTGAACTTCTGGCCGGCCAGAAGAATTTTGATAAGGATAAAGCGGAGTTTTTTAAGTTCCTGGACAGCTTAAAGGAACCAGGAAAATAACAGAGGAGCATAAACTTGAATATTCTGGTAGTAGGTTCAGTAGCGTTTGATTCGGTAAAGACCCCTTTCGGTGAGGCGAAGGAGGTGTTGGGTGGTTCAGCCACTTATTTTTCAGTGGCTTCCAGCTATTTTACCCCGGTAAATCTGGTGGCGGTGGTAGGTGATGACTTTACTGAGGAACACTTAAGCGTGTTTAAGGAGCGGGATGTCGATATTTCAGGACTGCAACATAGCCCTGGTCAAACATTCAGATGGAGGGGTGAGTATGGATTTGACTTGAATGAGGCGCATACGCTGGATACCTGCCTGAACGTGTTTGAAAGTTTCAATCCTCAACTACCGGCCCAATATAAGCAATGTAAATATGTGTTTCTGGGCAATATTGACCCCGATTTACAGCGTTTGGTATTGGATCAGGTTGAAAATCCCAAATTGGTGGCCTGTGATACCATGAATTTCTGGATCGAGAATAAATTGGAGTCGTTGAAAAAAACCTTGGAGCGAGTCAATCTGCTGATAATAAACGAGGCGGAAACCAGGGAGTTGGCGGGTGAGGCTAATCTGGTTAAGGCGGCCAGGAAAATTCTCGGCTGGGGCCCGGATTCCATTATTATAAAAAGGGGAGAATATGGGGCGCTTATGCTTTCGGATTCCACTGTCTTTTCCGCTCCGGCGTATCCGCTGGAGTCGGTTTATGATCCCACGGGCGCCGGAGATAGCTTTGCCGGTGGGGTAATGGGGTATCTGGCCAGTACCGATGATCTCTCTGAAGCCAACATCCGCCGGGCGATTATCCATGGCAGCCTGATGGCATCCTACAATGTGGAGGCCTTCAGTCTGGAGCGTTTAAGAAATCTCTCCTCCACCGATATAGAAACCAGGTTTCAGGACTTCAAAACGCTAACCAATTTTGAGCTAAGTCCGACTTGCTTTAACGCTTGTAAATAGCCAGAAAAGGATTAGCGATAGACTTCCAGGGCTACATCCGGGCAGATTTGGGCACAAAGGGTGCAACCGTTGCACTCGGATTCCCCTTGAAAGCTGACTATCTGGTAACCGGCGGCGTTAAGTTTTTGGCCCAGGCTTAGTAAGCCCTGGGGGCAAACCGGGATGCACAGTTGACATCCCTTGCAGCGCTTTTCAATTATGATTACTTTACCCATGTTTTTCCATATATCTAATACGAGGATCGATCCAGGCGTAGGTTAGATCGGTTAATAGATTAATAAATACGTAACCCATGGCAATTACTAAAATACACCCCTGAACTAAAGGGTAATCCCGGCTATTAATTGCGGTAATGGTAAGCCGGCCAATTCCAGGCCAGGCGAATATAGTTTCAGTTATAATGGATCCGGCCAGCAGCGAGCCAAACTGTAACCCCAGAATGGTTACTACCGGCAACAGGGCATTGCGCAATACATGTTTTAAATAAACCTGAAGCCGGGAAAAACCCTTGGCCCGGGCAGCGGTTATATAATCCTCCTGACTCACTTCAATCAGGTTGGAGCGGATCATGCGGGTCAGTATAGCAGCCATAGCGGTACCCAGGGTTATGGCCGGCAAAATAAGATGAGCCAAGCCTCCTCGCCCGCCGACAGGTAGCCAGTCCAGTTTTATGGCAAACAGAATAATCAGCATCGGCCCCAACCAGAAATTGGGAATCGAAATACCCAGCAGGGCCAGCACCATGGAGCTGTTATCTATCATAGAATATTGCTTCATAGCGGAGGCAATGCCCAAGGGAAAACAGATAAGTAAGGCTATTACCATGGCCGCCAGACTTAGCTCGATGGTAGCTGGCAGGCGCTGTAGGATTATTTGAAATACTGGTTGATCGGTGTGTAGGGAATAGCCGAGATTGCCATGTGCAACCCCTGAAATAAAATCCAGATATTGTTTGAGTAACGGTTTATCCAGACCAAGTTCCCGACGCAAACTA
>JAJRUS010000064.1 GCA_024277675.1 bacterium
GTAGCCCCCGACATGTTAATCATAGCCGGATTTACATAGTCGATATTCCCTTTGTCATTCACCACATAGATACCAAATGGCGCCCTTTCTATAATATCATGCGTTGCCTGATAAGCGCTTTTTAATCTTTCTTCTGTCCGTTTGCGCCGGGTGATGTCTCTTATAACGTTCAGGATATGTTCTTCGCCGCTCAAATAAATTGGTGTTCCCCTGGTTTCTACAGTAATAAGGGTGCCATCTTTACGAATATTCAACCTTTCGCAATCACATCTGCCTGTCTCTTTGGTATTTTTTAAACATTCTTTCAGGGCCGGGTGATAATCGGTGTGAACTAAATGTTTGGCATTAAGCTTTATCAATTCTTCATGATGATAACCGTACATTTTGGATGCCTGCGGATTAGCTTCTACAATATTGCAGTCAGCATCCATTACCAGAATCGCATCCATAGCGGAATCGAATATGCTGCGGTATCTGGCTTCTCTTTCCTTTAGCCCTTGTGCCGCCAGTTTTTGTTCAGTGATGTCATACCACACCCCTGCAATATGACTGTTTTTCCCATCTGCGAATTTTACCAGGCGTGTCACTTCAGCAAACCATTTGTACGAACCATCAGCTACCTGCCAACGGTATTCATAATGGGCTGAACCATTTTTAAGCAGCTTTGAGCGATTTTCCGAAACCACGGACTTATCGTCAGGATGAATACGGTCTAACCAAAAGGAGGATTCGCTAAGAAAATCTTCGGGTTTATAACCACAAACAACCACTGCGGAATCACTCACGTAAGTTGCCGCATAATCGTTCTTCGGTTTACAGGTATAGACAATAACCGGTAGTGTTTGTACAAGTAACGATAATTGCTGGTTGATATGCCGTAGTTCATCTTCTGCTGCTTTGCGTTCGGTGATATCCCTGAAAATTCCCTGAATGATTTTTCTGCCGCCTATTCTGGTGACACTGGTACTAATCTCTACGGGAATCTTGCGGCCGGTTCGATGATATACCCAAAGGTCTTTTATGCTTGTTTTTTTACTGGCAATCGCTTGCTGAAAACTATTTTTGCATTTTTCAGCTTCTTCTTTTGGATGGAGTTGAGTATGGTGCAGACCTATTATCTTGTCGGCAGGCAGGCCCAGCAGTTTTTCAGCCTGTTTATTAACATTGAGAATAATGCCGGTTTGCGTATCTGCAATAAATATAGCGTCACTTGCGGTTTCCATCAGTTTGCGATATTTTTCTTCCGACTCTTTCAACTGGGTAATGTCAAATAAGATTCCCTCAATGCTGATTAGGTTGCCATGGCTGTCTAGATTGGGCAGGGAGTGATGAATAAAGTGAAACACCCGGTCTTTATGTTTGCTGCGTAATTGCAATTCAGTGGTTAGTTCCGTCTTATGCTCGATCTGGTCGGCAAATTTCCGCATGTATTCCTCTCCATCACCTGGAGACATAAGTTTTATTAAATCATCAATGCACTTAAAGTAACCAGTGGCTGGAGCCAGGGTATTTATGACCGACGGGCTGATATAGTTAAATTTGCCTCGCGGAGAAAGGCTGTAGACTATTTCAGAGATATTTTCACTGATTTTAGTATATCGCTCTTTGTAATAATTGATCAGTATATTGAACTGAGAGGTAAATAATTCCAGCACCTTGAGGAAGTATTTATCAATCCGCTGGAAGATGGTTGATAACCACGGATTATCAAGGGCAATGCTTAAGCCGGCGGGATTTTCCTCGATAAATTTTTCTACTAATCGTTTTAGTGATAAATGTAATATGAAGATTTGTTCTAAGGTATGATCTGAAAGGAATCCCTTGTTCAGGCTTTTATTTAAGAAAGCTAGCGGCTTATGTTTTAAGCGTTTATTATCGCTTATAATAATGTTGAAATAATTGGCCAGAAACTTTCGACATTCCGCTTTATTCTCAACCGGGAAAGCAGCGGTAACCTTGGTCAACCAAGCGTCGACTATAGATTCTTGGTGCTGTTCCAGCAAAGAGATAGGATCCATGTATTTTAGCTGTCCCTATACGGCTGCTGACAGGCTTTCAGATAGCACAACCTTCAACATGATTTGCCTCAATGAGTTTAGTAGCAATTACATATATAATAACACCATCCAGCCTATGAGTCAAGTAATGTATATGGCATGTAAGGGATATGTTTGATTTTGCCCCGCAAATTTAGAGGCGCTAACCAGGCAGGGCCGGCCACCCGAACCATCGAGCGCTGAATATCGGGAGCCTCCTCCACCCCCCATTCGGTTCAGTTTAGCTAATCACTTCTCCCTGAAAGCTGTTTTTGCCGGCGGCAATAATTCGAAGCTGGATCAGCTCTCCAATTAAATCGGAAGACCCGGTAAAATGAATCAATTTATTACCCCGGGTACGGCCGGTGAGTTTAGCTGCATCGGTCTTGCTGGGGCCTTCAACCAGCACTTCTTCTGGTTGTCCCAGCATAAGCTTACGCCGGGAAGCTGCGATTTCCTGCTGGAGTTTAAGCAGCCGTTGGAAGCGCTGCCTGCTTACGGTGCGGGGGATTTTAGCTTTAAATTCTGAGGCTGCGGTATGCGGGCGATCTGAGTATATAAAGCTGAATAAATTGTCAAATTGAACGGTTTTCAGGATTGTTAGCGTCTGCTCGAAATCCTGCTCCGTCTCGCCGGGAAAACCTACTATTATATCAGTGGTGAGGCTTATCCGGGGGATTTGTTCTTTAAGCAACTGAATCTTCTCTAAATATTCAGCCTGGGTATAAGCGCGGTTCATGGCCGCTAAAACCTTGTCCGAACCGGACTGCAACGGTAAATGCAGGTGCTCACATACCTTGGGAAGCTCCGCCATACGCTTAATCAATGAAGCAGAGAGGTCTTTGGGGTGTGAAGTTACGAACCGGATACGCGCGATGCCCGATATTTGGTTTAACTGCTCAAGCAGCTTGGGGAAACCAAATTCATTATCCAGCGCTTTTCCATAGGAGTTGACATTTTGACCCAGCAGGGTGATTTCTTTAACGCCGCCATCAGCCAATTGGCGCACTTCAGTGAGGATATCCCGCATGGGGCGGCTGCGTTCGCGGCCCCTGACGTAGGGCACTACGCAATAGGCGCAATAATTGTCGCAGCCCTCCATAATAGTTACCCAGGCGCTATAAGGATTGTTACGCGAAACGGGCAAGGGTTTGGCTGTTAGTGGTGCTGAATATTCTACCAACTCCAGTTTGGGTTTTTTCCGGGCCAGCACCTGTTTTAGTAACTGGGGCAGGCGATGTAGATTATGAGTACCCAGTACCAGATCGGTATAAGGCGCTCGTTTCAGGATTTCCGCTCCCTGGCTTTGCGCCAGACAACCGCAGAGGCCAATAATCAATTCCGGCCGCTTTGTTTTTAATAACTTCAAACGCCCCAGCAGGGACAAAGCCTTCTGGTCAGCCTTGGCCCGTATGCAACAGGTATTAAGTAAAATCACATCGGCCTGCTCCACCATCGCTGTGGCCCGATAACCCTCCGCCTCGAGCAGCCCGCCCAGCTTTTCAGAGTCATGCTCATTCATCTGACAGCCGAAGGTTATAATGTGATAAAATTTATTTGAACCGTGTTCCAATTTCACAACCCATTTATTCGCGTCGGCAAAACATTTTACCCGGGACTTGCATTATACAGCCCTTCATCTCCAGGGTCATAAGAACCCCCAATATTTTATTAGCGGGTAAAGCGCTATTTATAATCAGCTCATCCACATGCACCAGATCATAGGGCAGCAATTCCAGCACAGCGCTTTCTTCGGCGGTAAGCGCTGTAAGAGCCGCTTTTTTCCCTTCAGTGGTGTCTGCTTTGGTAGCCAGGCCGGCCAGTTGAGGCTTCAACTCCTCTAAAATATCGGCTGTATTCTCTATTAACTTAGCGCCTTGCTTAATCATCGCATGCGTGCCCCGGCTGTACTTAGAAGTAACCTGTCCCGGAAAGGCGAACACTTCCCGGCCTTGCTCCAGGGCGCAGCCCACCGTAATCATGGTGCCGCTGCGCAAAGCCGCCTCTACCACCACCACCCCCAAGGATAAGCCGGAGATAATGCGGTTTCTTATTGGAAAGTTGTAAGCATGGGGTGGAGTGGACAGCGGAAATTCAGATATTACCGCACCGGAGGCTGAAATGCGCTGCATGAGTTCATAATTTTCCGGGGGATAGGTTACATCCAACCCACAACCGAGTACCGCCAAAGTCCGGCCCCCATATTTCAGGGCGCCGCGATGGGCGGCGCTATCAATTCCCCGTGCCATACCACTGACTACAGTCAATCCGCATTCAGCCAGTTTAAAGGCCAATTCCTCAGCCAGCATTCGTCCATAACTCGTATTGCGGCGGGAGCCGACAATGGCTATACTGTAATAATCCTGGGGCCTTATGTCCCCCTTTACATATAGCGCCAGCGGTGGATCAAAGATGGATTTTAAGTGTTCGGGATACTCAGCATCATCCAGGGTAATTATAGATACCCCCTGCTGTTCTATCTGCGCCAGTTCCTTTTTTACAGCCGGTTCCCAGTCAAACTCCTTGACCTTGGCCGCTATTTTGGGGTTTAAGTCCTCCACCTGGCCCAGCTCTTCCAGCGGAGCCAGAAAAACTTCTTTAGGTGACTCAAAGTGCTCCGCCAGCCGGTATAGGTCGGCAGTTCTAACCCCGGGGATTAAACTAAGCGCCAGCCAATAATCTCTCTCTTCCATTTTGTTTGCCTGATTATTCCAGGAAATCCCTGACTTTTTTAATAGCGCAGAATTCCCCGCACATACTGCATACCTCGCCTGCACCTTCCAGCTTATCCGAGCACAACTCCCTGGTTTTTTCAGGGTCTAAGGATAAGGAAATCTGCTGCGGCCAGTCCAAGGTTTTGCGGGCCAGCGACATTTCATAATCGCGCCTTTGCGCCAGCGGCAACTCCCGCGATACATCGGCCGCCTGGGCGGCAATGCGGGTTGCAATTACCCCCAGCCTTACATCTTCCAGCGTCGGTAGCCGGAGGTGCTCAGCCGGAGTGACATAGCATAAAAAATCAGCCCCGGCGGCGGCAGCCGCCGCTCCCCCGATAGCGGCCACAATGTGGTCATAACCGGGAGCCGAATCGGTAACCAGCGGCCCCAACACATAGAACGGAGCCGATTTACAAAGCCTTTTCTGTATCAATACATTAGCCTCGATCTGATTTAAGGGAACATGTCCGGGGCCTTCAATCATTACCGCCACCCCCTGCTGCCAGGCGATTTCGGTCAACTCTCCCAGGGTGATCAACTCCTGCAACTGGGGCCGGTCGGTGGCGTCGGCCCCGGCGCCCGGGCGCAAGCCGTCTCCCAAGCTGAGCACTGCATCATACTTTTTGGCAAGCTTAACCAACCGCTCAAATTGCTCATACAGGGGATTTTCCCGCTTATTTAAGATCATCCATTCGGCCAGAAAGGTACCGCCCCGACTTACCAGGGGCAACAAGCGTTTATCTCGCTTAAGCCGTTCCAAAACCTTCTGAGTCACCCCACAGTGGACAGTGATAAAATCCACCCCATCCTGAAGCTGCTCCTCAATGACTTCGAATATTTTTTCGGGGTCCAGCCTGGCGATAGATTGGCCCCTGGCCACAGTGTCAACTACCGCCTGGTAAATAGGAACGGTGCCTACCGGTACATTAGAAGCTTTTAGAACCTGCCGCCTGATAGCCCTTAAATCCCCGCCGGTACTTAAGTCCATTATGGCATCAGCTCCGGCCTTAAGCGCCGTATGCAGTTTTTTCAGCTCTAACCCTACGTCAAACATGTCTTTCGAGGTGCCTATATTGGCATTTACTTTAGTGCGCAACCCGCGACCGATTCCCATCGGCGCTGAATCCCGCCTGAGATTATGGGTAATAACCACTCTGCCTTGAGCTACTTCCTGTCGGATGTACTCCGGGGTACGTTCCTCGGCGGTAGCCACCTGCTCCATCCGGGAGGTAATAACACCTGCCCGAGCCTGTTCCATCTGAGTGCGATGCCGCTTTTCCATAATAATGGTTTTCCTCTTTAGTTAGCTATAAATTTATGCTGTACAAGGGATTTTACCCTATTTTATTGTAAACGATTTGTGAAGCAGTGTAAAGGGGAGATAACCGTTTCAGCATAACCCTAATTCACCGTTCAGAAAACAGGGAAACCTGGCTAGCCTTGATAAAACAATATGATAGAATGTATTTATTGGGTGCAGTATATCACCAAAATCAAACACCAACGGAGTAAAAACATTATGACAGATAAGCATTTTTAAATTTCCCGTATGGAAAAGAGAGACAACAGTAAAACTGTCCACAACTCAGGGGATAAAGGGCTTGATTTACCAAAAACCGGATGCTAAGATTACTTAAATTTGTCCATAACAAGAACCGAATTTTTCGGGCTAAAATGAGCTGTCTATAGTGATAATTTCATTTCCAAAACATATGAAAAAATATATGCAACTGGCGCTTGATGAAGCTGAACTTGCTTTCAGGGAAGGAGAAGTGCCGGTGGGGGCCGTGATTACCAAGGATGATAAAGTTATTGCCAGAGCGCATAACTTAAGGGAACAAAGCGGTGATCCCACTGCCCATGCCGAGGTGCTGGCCCTGCGGGAAGCCGCCCGGAAATTGGGCGGCTGGCGGCTTTCCGGTACGCAATTGTATGTAACCATTGAACCCTGTCCCATGTGCGCCGGGGCTATGGTGCTGGCCCGCATTGATGCGCTGATATATGGAGCCGGCGACCTAAAATGGGGGGCGGTGGAATCCATCTTTAACATACCGAATCATCCCCGACTCAACCACCGAATAGATATAGCCGGTGGGGTGTCGGCTACCGAATGCCAGGCCGTAATGCAACAATTTTTCGCCCGGCGCAGAAGCGGTGTAATAAGTTAGCGGGACTTTGAGACTAATGCAAGATATTGAGCGACTTAAAATTAAAATTTGCGATCATATTGATAATCTGGCGCCTGAATTAATCGAACTTAGTCGCACTATTCATGGGCAACCAGAGTTAGCCTTTGAGGAAACAAAAGCCAGCCATTGCTTATCTTCTTTTCTAAAAAAGCATGGCTTCTCATGTCAGCCGGGGGTTGGAGAAATGCCCACTGCTTTTATAGCCGGCTATCCGCCACATTCCACTAAACGTCCAACTGTAGCCTTTCTGGCCGAATATGACGCCTTGCCGAATTTGGGACATGCCTGCGGTCACAACCTGATTGCCGCCGCCAGTGCGGGGGCGGCAGTTGGGCTTTGCTCCTGCCTTTTTGAGCAGTGGGGGAGAATCGCGGTTTTAGGCACTCCGGCCGAAGAAGGTGGCGGGGGCAAGATCAAGCTGATAAACAAAGGCTTATTTAATAACTTAGATGTAGCGCTGATGTTTCATCCCGATTCAAAAACGCAGTTGGTGAAGCGGGCGCTGGCCATGGTAGCCCTGGAGGTCAACTTTCATGGACAGGCGGCGCATGCGGCGGCCGCTCCCCATGAGGGGCGAAACGCCCTGGATGCAGTTATCATGAGTTTTAACAACATTAACTCCCTGCGCCAGCAAATCCGGGATGACGCCCGCATTCACGGTATAATTACTCACGGCGGTGAAGCTCCCAATATTATTCCCCATTTTGCCGCTGCCAGATTTATGGTACGGGCGCTGGATAATACCTATTTGCAACAACTGCTGGCAAGGGTTATCGACTGCTTTAAAGCCGCCGCCCAGGCCAGTTGTACCCGGCTTGAGCTAAAACAGGATGAGTTAAGCTATGCTGCCTTTAAGCCGAATTATGGGCTGGTGGAATTGTTCCGCCCAAATCTAAAGTCTCTGGGGCTTAGAGAAACCCCCGGTTCAGAGCTGGCTAATATCGGCTCCAGCGATATAGGAAACGTGAGCCGGCTACTGCCCAGCCTGCATGCCAACATTGCTATTTGCCCGGCAGATTTATCCATACATACCCCTGAATTTGCCAATGCGGCCATATCCGATTTTGGACAAAGGCGGATGCTGCTGGCCGCCAAAGCCTTAAGCTTAACCGCCTTAGACCTACTTTATTATCCCGAATGTTTAAAGGGGGTAAAACAGGAGTTTGAGGGGGGGGGGCATAACACCCTTTGATTGAAGCCGGCGGTTACCTGCCAAATCAGGGCTTTCCTTCCGGTTTTGATCTTTTATGAATAATCCGGGTTAGCGACTTGATTACCGATATATACTTCACTGAAATTCTCATCCGGGATGCACCTGATAATTCTTACTTCATAGCCGGCGGGGTTTAAAAATATCAGGTTATTGCGATGGGTCTCCAACTGTTGTTTTTTACCAGATACATGGATTTGCGCTTTGGGAACACGGTTTTTTTCTAAATCTTCCAAGGCTTCCTCCAGCCCGGGCGCCGGCACTACCAGCTTTTCGAGTAATCCCTGTCCGGTTATGGTTTCATAGGGGCGTCGATATTTTATCGCTGTTTTATAATACCTTGAAAAACGCTGGCCGAACAGCCTTTGTGAAAAAGTGCAGTGGTGAACGGAATAGGCAAAGTTCTGCTCAACCGCAAATTCCATTAAATCGAAAATAGTTTCTTCACTTTGATAGACCGGCGCTTCTTTTACAATATAAAAGGGGAATTTGTAATCCTTCCGTATCTTATATTTCCGGCCCTTAACTTTGCTGATGTTGCCTTGGTTTATAGTTAGTTCATGCAGATTTATGCCGGCAATCCCAAGCTGTTCTAAATCCTGCATGGTCTGCTTAATTTTTGGGGCCGCTTCGGGTATAACGGGTATTTCAACCATCACTTTAGGTATATATTGCTTAGCCAGGGCTACCGGGTCCACATTATAACCATTTGCCGCCAGATTAAACCGGATTTCATCCAGCCCCGTTTTTTGCAAAGCTTTTAAGTTCTCAGCGGTTAATAAATCCCCATTAGTGTATAAATGAATCCAGAAATATGACCCGAATCTGTTTTTCAGCAGTTTGATATAGTGCAGTAGCTTGTCGATAACCACCAAGGGTTCTCCCCCGGTTAAGCCGCAGCCTTTAGCGTCAAACCACTCGATAGCTTGTTGAACCGGCAACAGTTCTTTATCTTCTGCCGGGGAATAATTAGTTAATGCGCTTCCGGTGATGGCGGCTTCGGTGCGTTTCTGAGGGCAGAAGAAGCAATTCCTGGTACAGTGACTGGTCAGATGAAAACAAACCATATCTCCGTGGGAACACCGCCGGCAGTTGGCCGATCCCAGGCCTTGGTAACATAGCTTATTGTTAATGTACGATATATTTCTAAGCTGTTTAAGCCGCTGATAACGAATAGCCCTTTGTTTTGCTCTTGCCTCCGGTTGAGGGGCTATCAATAAACCATTTTTTTGCAGAAAATAATCATGCTCCAGTTGGAGCATATCCATTTTTATTTTTTTTATTTTTAATATAGAGTAGTGGCGCTGCATATTTTGTAGGTAGTTTTTATTTTCCCGGCCCAAGTATTTTATATATTTGCTGCTGAGCCGATTTAAGCGCTTCATCGGGGGATTTGAGGTCGGCCAGCACCGCACTTATTTCCGGCTGTAAAACCTGGGTAATTTGCATATAGTGAGCAGACAGGGGTCGTGGGCGGGCCTGTAGAAATACATCGTAGAGCAGGCTGAGTAATGGCTGCTCCCGCAGCAGGTCCGCATCCCGGTAAAGCTTCATGCGGGTGGGTTTATAACCGATAGCCAGCGCCATTTCTTTCTGGGTGGCGGGTGAGGTTAAAAACTTAATCAACTTTCCGGCAATCCGGGGATGTTTGGAATACTTATTAATTCCCAGTTGCCAGCCTCCCAGGGTGGAGGCTGATGTATGTTCTGAAAAAGCGGGCAGTGCGGAGACCCCTACCCTGCCCCTGATGGGTGAGTCTGCCTGCTGGAAGATATTCCAGGCATAGGGCCAATTTCTCATGAATAACGCTTTCCCCTGGCCGAATATATGTCGGGTAGGCTCTTCAATGGCGGTGGTAACCAACTCCGGGGAAATACGCTGTTTTTTAATTAGATCGCGCATAAATTGTAGCGCCGCTACATTCTGCGGACTATAAATCACCGCCTGCCCATCCTTTATCACCTCTCCCCCATGGCCCCACATATATTCCAGCGCATTACAAACCAGGCCCTCATATTGCTTGCCCTGCCAGATAAAGCCGTATATTCCAGGCTCTAACGAGGTAATCGTAGTGGCTGCGCGGACGAGCTCAGCCCAGGTTTTGGGTGGGGTAAAGCCGTATTTTTGCAGTAAATCCCGGCGATAATACAATAAACCGGCATCAATGTACCAGGGCACGGCATATATTTTATCCTTATAGGTAACCGCCCGCATTGGCCCGGGGAAGAATTCCCCTCTTTCCGCCAATGGCAGCAAGGGGCTAATATCTTTCAGCCAGCCGGCCCGGGCAAATTCCTGTACCCAGATTACATCCAGGCTTAACACGTCAAAATCGGCCGCTCCACCAGCTAGATTTGTAACATAATACTGGTGTTGTTCATCAGTGGAAGCCGGCAGGGTCTCTTCCTTAACCGCTATCTGGGGATGCTCCGCCTCAAATTGCTTTATCAGTTTATTAAAAAGCGTCGTATCGCCGGCAATTTTTCCATGCTTAAACACAATAGTGGTAACCGCTTCAGGTGTTGTTTTGTCACCCTTGGCACAGGCTATACTGAGTAGCAGCATAAAAAGTACAAATAACAGGCCAGGCGCACACCTTGGAAATTTCTCAAGATACCCGGGCTTTTTATTCACCATAGTTCATCCTCTGCTTAACCCATGTTTTTCTCTAACCATCCGGCGGCAAATTCTACAATCGGCATACAAACCTGAGCCTGAACTGTCTCTTTATACCTTTGCATTCCCTGGGGGCTTTTGAAATCTATCCCGGTCAGTTCCCGGCAGTTTACACAACCAAAACGCTCAATAAATGCTTCCAGGAATTGGTCAGCCAGCTTGTATGCATGGCGCTTTTGCTCCAGCGCCGAAGCCTCATCCCGGCCTTGACACAGACCGATCACCATCAAGCCTCCGGTAAGCGCCCCGCAGGCATAGCCGTTTCCGGAAAGCCCACCACCAAAGGCAGTAGCCAGGCGTGGAACATTGGATAGCCGGTGTCCAAAATGCTCGACACCGGCCAATAATACCGACTCGGCACAGTTAAACCCTCCATCAAAGTTGGCCCGGACACACTTAATAATTCCATCACTTGTTTCCATAAGCTTTTACTCCTCCTATTAAATCTGAAGAAATTATAAATCGTGGACTTTAGTCAAAAGACATTTATTGGGGTAATATTATGTGAGATTATGATGTGCTGGTTTTATTTAAATATATGAATAAGTACTGAGACGATGATAATGCCGTTTAGAACCTTCCGCCGCCCGCCGAGTGGTTATGGCATTCAATGCAATTTCGCTTACTCAAGTCTCCTGGACTTCCATGGGGATAACCACCGGGCCACGGGTTGGCAATCACATGACATGCGTTGCACAATTCAAAGAATCTCTTGCGGTCTATTCTTATGCCCTTTTTTCCATTTACCATAGTGCGGATAAGGAAAGGATTTTCTGAACCATGCGGTTCATGACAATCGGTACAAGAGAGGTAAAGGTTAGCAATCACACTACCGTCTTCGTCGTGCCTCATGGAATAGAAGGGCGGTTTCAGTTTGAGATTCTCGTTTTCACTTTCCCTGCCCCGGGCCAATCCATGTGTAGCCACCACGCCGCCTCCATCTCCCTTGATAAAACGAATAGGGTCATATTTCAGGCGAGAATAATTATTACTCATCCCGTAACGTCCGGAGATTTGACGATGGCAGGTTTGGCAGAAGGAGGGGAAATCAGGCAATTCAGTTTCATCGGGACCCAAAACCTCATCTCCCTCTACATTCGGATCAGGATCCGATATATATGGCCGCGCATATAACAGTGGTTTGGGAGGGGTATCATGTGGCCAGGGCGGGTTATCCAATGTCGGCCAGCCGTCAATCAGCTTTTGAGTATAAGGTACATCGGGTTCGGTGGGCAACGTCAACGGATAGCCCCCTTCGGATGTTTTACCGGTAACGACCGCCGGATTATGACAGGTAGTACATTGTATCTTACGCTCCCATATAGGGTCTGATCTGGTGGGATCATTGGGGAATAGCGGGTCATATAGCTTGGATTTTTCAGAATCTATAACCGGGTGTCGCGAGTTAAGCTCAAATACCTGCTTAATTCCTTCCTGATCCCCTGAAAAATTATAATTTTTAACAAACTTTCCGTTATGACACACAAAGCATAATCCCTCTATCCCTTGTTCCTGTTGTTGATCTTCTTCCATCCTCGCTATTTGCTGTTGCAGCCAACTGTGAAATTTCCATATAGGATTATCTTTAGCCTGTTGGGTAGCTATCTCCTTACCGGCGGCTTTATGAGTAGCTGTCATCTTCATAAAATTACCATAAGCCTTCAGTATTTTATTTGCCGAGAAAATCGAACCAAATGGCTGTTCAGGCATCGGCGCCGAATCTCCCATCAACACATCATCTAAAACCGGCGATTCCTTTTGGGGTTCAGTAGCCGGAGGTTGTTCTTCCAGGGTCAGGGGATTTCCAATCAGCGGGGGAGAGGAGGCTTGGGCCAGGATAATAAAATTCTTTGAAGATGCATCAGGTGGTTTGTTTTGAGCATAGGACCTTCCGTAATTAATTAAAAGCAAAATCAGGCCAAACAACAACCCGGAACAATAACGCCTCTTGCTGCCCTTGCTCATGTGTAAACCCTGCCTGCTCTAACTTTCTGTCTTAGGCTATCCAAACCTAATATCACTCAGTTTCAACTGAAGCTGCTTTCTGCCCTGCCAGTCATTTATTTGTGGCTGAAAGACTATATCAATCGGAGAGTTTATGCGTCGGCATAACTCCGGTTGTAAGTCTCCCATGTTAAAACCGATACCATCAATTATACTCTGTCCCTGGCGCAACTTCACTTTTAAGTGGCTGCCGCCCACCTTCCGGGGATACTTTATCATTTGGACCCCCCTGGCGCAAAAAACGGGTATGGGATTGGCCTCCCCGAACGGGGCCAGCCGGGCTATATCCTGCATAAGTTCCAGCCCAATCTCATCCAGCTTGAGTTCCCCATCAATAATGAGTTGCCTGACCAAATCGCCGGGCTTAATATTTTCCAGTGCAATTTGATTTAATTTATCCCTGAGCGCCGGAATATCCGCCTGCCTGATGGTCAAGCCAGCCGCACACTTATGCCCCCCATAGCCTACCAACAGTGACTGACAGTCGGTTAAAGCTTCATATAAATGAAAGCTGGGAATGCTTCTGGCCGAACCCTTGGCCGGTTCTGTCTTGCTACAAATCAATACCGTAGGCAGATTGTATTCAGCCACCAGCCTGGATGCTACAATCCCTACAATCCCTATATGCCAGTCAGGGGCCGCCAGTACAATGGCTCCCCTTGGCCCACCGACAGCCTGGGACTCCCATTGCTGTCTGCAATCCGCCAGTATTTGCGCTTCTATAACTTTTCGCCGGCGATTCTCGTCATCCAACTGCCGGGCAATCCGACTTGCTTCTTCGGTCGAAGAAGTCAACAATAACTTAAGAGCAATATGGGGATCGCCAACCCGGCCGGCGGCATTTAAACGCGGGGCTAAACGAAACGCAACATCCCATACGCTAACCGCAGCCTCATTTATGCCGACGACTTCCTTAAGTACATTTATACCCAATTTTGACTTACCTGTCAACCGCTTTAATCCATACTTAACCAAAATCCGGTTCTCGCCTGTAAGCGGCAGCACATCCGCCACAGTGCCCAAACAAACCAAATCCAGATACCCGGTCAACGCCTCCCGGCAATTTTCTTCGCCCGCTAAGGCCTGGGCCAGCTTGGCCGCCACTCCCACCCCGGCCAGGGAAATATCCGGATAATCGCAATCCGGTTGTTTAGGATTTAAAATAGCGTGTGCCGGCGGCAGCCTTGGTGGTGGCTGGTGATGGTCGGTAATTATTACATCCATCCCCCAGGCTTGTGCTTGCGCAATCTCTGCTTGATTGCTGATGCCGCAATCTACCGTAATGATGAGTTTTGTTCCTCGCTGCCTCAGCTTTTCCAAAGCGGCCGGATGAATGCCGTAACCCTCGCTAACCCGGTTGGGGATGTATGTCTCATGCGGAAGCTTGAGTCCGGTTAATACTTGACTTAACAGGGCGGTACCGGTAATACCATCTACATCATAATCCCCATAAATACAGACTTGCTCTCCTTTATCCAGGGCCTTTTTAACTCTGGCAACCGCTTTATCCATATCCTTCATCAACCAGGGAGAGCATAAATCATCCAGATTACCCCCCAAAAACAATCTGGCCGCACAGGCAGAGCTTATTCCCCGGTTTATCAGCAATTGAGCTAATAAGGGACTAATGGAAAGCTCTTGGGCCAGTCTTGTTCGACATTCCGGCTGGGGAGGACGGATGACCCACTTTTTTTCTGGTTTTAACGGTTGCATATTGAGCAAGATAAAAAATTAAGCCGGGATATTACTTGGGCCCGAAAGCGGCTATACCAGTTTCAACTTCCTGAAGGCCACCAGGCACATCTTAAGTAACAACCAGCCGTGGCTGAAACGATTAATTTTGGTACTACCATAAGTTCGTTGATGATAACGAACCGGAATCTCTATAGTCTTTAAATTTAACTTGGAGGCGCCAAAAATCAGGTCAAAGTCGCCAAAGGGATCCAAATCGCCGAAAAAGTGTCGATTCAGAGCGATCTTTTCATAGTCGGCTTTAAATAACGCCTTGGTGCCACAAAGAGTATCACGAAACCGCTGTTCCAGCAAATAGGTAAAGATTAAGCTGAAGAAGTAATTGCCTAAATGATTCAGCAGGCGCATAGCTTGCGCTTGCATCTGGTATACCAAGCGGCTGCCATTAATGAATTCAGCTTGGCCTGCTATTAAGGCATTGAAAAATTTGGGCAGATCTTCAGGGAGTACCGTGAGATCGGCATCCAGAATCATCAATATATCACCTTCCGCCGCCGCAAAGCCCCGGCGTACTGCATCACCCTTACCCACACCATTTTCCTGATGAATTAGTTTAATATCTTTGGTTTTATGCTTTTTCTGCTGGGCTTTTATTTCTTCCGGCGTACCGTCGGTGGAGGAGCCATCTACAAATATAATTTCTGTATGGCTACCCATTTGGGGAATACGGGTAACCGCTGCTTCAATATTTCCCCGCTCATTACGGCAGGGCACAATCACTGAACAGGTGAAGTCTCCGGGGTTGCGAGCTGGGGTGATTTCCTTGGCAATCAGCACTTCCACCAGACAAAGCCGGTTGATAATGGGTAGCTTGGCCAGAAAACGGTTCATCAGGGTAGAAAGAATGGGAATATACTTGGGGAAGAGAAAGCGATATCCCTTTTTGATAACCTCGTAATCCGCCAGATAGAGTAGATTTGAAATCTCGGAAAGCGGCAGCCAGTTCTGCCGGGGCTGTTTCATTTTAAGCCCCCCCAATTCACCTAATCTCAGTACCGGCTCCCAGGCGTAATTATAATAGGTAATCAATATCCTGGTCGAGGCGGTGGTAACCCTTCTAAGCTGCAAAAATGCGCACTGGATATCCTCCAGGTAGCCGATAACATCCGAAAGGATGACATAATCAAATTTCTCGTCAATTTGAAGCTGTTCAACATCACCTGCCTGGAATTCCAATCGGGGGTATTTCTGCGTGGCCCGTTTGATCATCTCCGGGCTGATGTCAATCCCTAAACCGCGGGCAGGTTTAACCGCCGCCAACAGGTCACCCGTACCACAGCCAATTTCCAATACCCTGGAACCAGCAGGTACTACAAATGAACAGTATTTTTCCAGCTCATGGTAGTAATACCAGTTTTTTTGCTTCCAGTGATCCCGCTCGGCAGCAATATGATCAAAATGCCGGCGAATTGCTTCGGTATTCATATAAAAATTATAGCATTAAAATAAGCTGTCGGATAGAGTCGAGCATCGTATTTTTAAATTACCGATTTTTCAGCTTCGGTCTCTTATTGGCTTGAAGGATCTTTTTCCTCAATCGTATGGATTTTGGGGTTACCTCAACCAACTCATCTTCTTTAATGAATTCCAGAGATTCTTCTAAGCTCAATATCTTGGCCGGCACCAATTGAAGCGCATCATCAGAACCGGATGCCCGGATATTAGTAAGCTTTTTTTCCTTAACAACATTAACATCCATATCGTTATGTCTTGAGTTCTCGCCAATAATCATACCCTCGTATACCATGGTATTCTCTTTGATAAAAAGAATACCTCTGGGTTGTAAATGAAACAATGCATAAGTGGTGGCTTTACCCTGCCTGTCGGCTACCAGCGCCCCGGTTTGCCGCTTTGACATAGCCCCTTGCCAGGGTTCATAGCCGTCAAACAAGTGGTTTAACAGTCCGGTGCCCCTGGTATCGGTTAAAAACTGTGATCTGAAGCCGATTAGGCCCCTGGAAGGGATTCTGAATTCAAGCCTTACCCGGCCGTGTTCATTATTATGCATCTTCTGCATGCGGCCTTTTCGCATCCCAAGCTGTTGGGTTACCACGCCCACAAACTCTTCAGGAACATCTACCACCAGCAGTTCCATCGGTTCATGCAGCGCCCCGTCTATATATTTAGTGATAGTTTCCGGCATGGAAACCGAAAGCTCATACCCTTCCCGGCGCATCATTTCTATCAGAATCGCCAACTGCAATTCACCCCGACCGCTGACTTTGAAAGCATCTGCACTTGAAAAGTCCACCGTTATAGAAACATTATATAATAGTTCCTTCTCCAGGCGCTCTCTTATGTTTCTGGAAGTTACAAATTTTCCTTCTTTTCCGGCGAAAGGTGATGAGTTTACCGAGAACATCATTGATATGGTCGGTTCATCCACTTTTATCCTGGGCAGGGCTTTGGGGTTTTCTATATCAGTAATTGTATCGCCGATGCTTATACCTTCCAGCCCGGACAGGGCCACTATTTCACCCACTGAGGCAGTATCTACCGCTGTCCTTTCAAGTTCGCAGAAGGTGTAAATGGAGGTTATCTTGGTTTTTATGGTATCCCCGCTACCATTTATCATAGCTACCTGATCGCCAACATTTATCGTGCCGGAAAATATTCTCCCGATAGCCAGTCTACCCACATAATCATTATAATCAACATTGGTAACCAGCAATTGCAAAATGCCGTGCTTGTCGCCCTCAGGGGCGGGTATTGTTTTTACTATAAGTTCAAACAAGGATTTTAAGTCAGTGGCTGGTTCATTGATATCGAGGGTGGCCGTTCCCTCTTTAGCATTCGTATAAACAATAGGAAACTCAATCTGCTCTTCGGTGGCATCCAGGTCGATATAAAGATCATAGACTTCCTGTATTACCTCCTCAATCCTGGCGTCATGCCTGTCGATCTTGTTTATAACCAATATGGAAGGCAGGTTAAGTTCCAGGGCTTTTCTAACCACAAATCTGGTCTGCGGCAGGGGGCCTTCTGAGGCATCAACCAATAACAAAACCCCGTCCACCATTTTCATGGTTCTTTCCACTTCTCCCCCAAAATCGGCATGGCCGGGGGTGTCAACGAAATTTATTTTTACCTCCTCGTATGAAACCGCCGTATTTTTGGCCATTATGGTAATACCTTTTTCCTTTTCCAGGTCGATATTATCCATGACGCGTTCTTCCATTTTTTCAGTATTCCGCATATGACCGGCTTGTTTTAACATGCCGTCAACCAGCGTGGTTTTACCATGATCGACATGGGCTATAATTGCAATGTTTCTTAGATCTTTGCGTTTCATAAGTCCTCACAGTTTAAACAAAAGTTGTCATAAGAAAGCAAGGATTCTATCACTATACTTCCCAATTTACAATAAGGGATAGCCGATTTATAATTATTCGGGTTCCGGGAGGCTGGTCGGACATTAGGGATCGTAGCGAGGTGAGGATAGACTTTATTTACCCGTTCAGGAAATTTTAGACCAGATTTTATGCCACCAGCTTTTTTCAAGTGAGTTGCTTTTGTGTTCCTCAACGTATTTCTGCCAGTGGGTACGGTCATACTCAGTAGCTTCCGTGATGAATATACCGATGGAGAACTGGTAGGGTGAACCGGGTAACTGCCCGCTGTACCACAAAACCTTTCCCCGAAACTGTAAGGGAGACCTGACATTTGGAAGCTCGATTTCCAGTTGTAGTTGTTTTTCCCCTTTTAAACAGGTCAAGAAAATTTCCAAATGGTCAATCTTGGTGGTGTTGGTTTCCAGGCATAGTCCTTCCGCTGAAATGTTGCGTGTTTGACCATGAGCGTTGACGTCATGGGTCTTGCGGGTAGCGATATCAAATAGCCTGAACTTTACCGGCAAGGAAACAGGTAGGCGTAGAGATTTGCGTAATTCAAAGCCTTTGCGCTTGCTTTGTTTCATAAGCGAACCTTTTTAGCCATGATTCCCGAAAAGCAAAAACCCACACATGTAATCATTAATAATACAACCAGACTGACAAGTTTGTCCAGTAAATTTCTGATTGGGTTAGCAGTAATATAGCCAACAGGGTTTAGTACAGGCAAATATTATCAATAAGAACAGGGTATTGGGAGACGTTATATCAAATTGTTAACCAAGTTTCCATCAACTTGGGAAAAGCATGCCAAACCCAACACGACAGTGGGCTGGCAAATGCAGCTCAAATTTATGCATAGGTCGGGAGAAATGAGTTAAGTTAATTATATCGGGATCAGGTTAAATAATATCCGACCGGCCTTTCCGTACGATTTTAAAACTTTTCTATTTACCTGCCGACCAGATTATCAACACCCGCCATAAGCCAACCTTAATTTGCGGCATTTGAAATGCCGACAAAATCAAAGATAACGATATTTTCGGGTGTAACCAACCGGGCCGGGGTCATTGACCCCTGTGGGTAGGCAGCGGGGGCTTACTTTATGGCAAATGGGTTTATGTGATTTCCTGCAGAGACAAATTCTGTAACCCGGAAAACATCATTGATTGTTATAAATGGCACCCAAATTGCATAAGTCCCTGCCATGTGTGTATTGTATGTTCTTGAGTGACGGCGTGAATTAAGAAGTGTCGCTATATTAATAAACAGTAATTGTTTATGCTTATGAAGCAAAACTACGAGAGCTGAAGATTAACATGAAAGAACTAAAACAAGAAATTAAAGCACTTGATTATCGCCTGCTCAATAGTTCTAACTGGTTTTTTATCAGTTTGTTATGGCTGGTGCTCATCCTCCAGTGGAAGCTGGTAGACATTTATCATGCGCTTACCTTAAGCGCTTTGTTGATTATATACTCAACGGTTCATTTTTATAATTCAGTACTGCGGGGTAAGATAAACAACAATGAAATTGTAACCATTTCTTTTATCAATGTTTTTGCTTGTGCCCCCCTGCTTTACTATGTCCCCGGATTCAATCAGGAAATTTGGATATTCTTGATCTGGGCCAGTATTGCTATTTCAACCTTCAACGAAATGCGCAATGTTGTCCTGATCTTGATCTTACTTAGTAGTATGTTATTTTTTATAACCTTTTTTAGCGGCGGTTTGGACGGAACATATCAGGTTGTCATTCTGCTGATGAAAATAAGCGTAATATTTTTCATTGGCATTACCTTTGCTAAAATGCAAAAAGAGCATTATCAAAAAGAAGCTATTCTTGAGGACATTAATAAAAATCTTGAAGAAAAGGTTATTGACCGGACCAAACAAATAGAAGAAGTAACCTCCAGCGCTATCGTATCCCTGGCCAAGCTCACCGAGAGTCGCGATCCTGAAACAGGCAGTCATTTGGAACGCATTCAGATTTATACTGATATTCTGGCAAATGAGCTTCGTAAGGAGAGGAAATTAAAATCCTATATTACAGAAAAATACGTAAAAGAATTGGTTCAATCCAGCATCTTGCATGATATCGGCAAGGTGGGAATCCCGGACAACATTTTACTGAAAAAGGGAGCTTTAATCCCTGAAGAAACTAAAATAATGCAAACCCACACTATCATTGGCGGGGATTCTTTAGAAAAGGCTTACCAGCAGACCGGGAGAGAATCATTCCTGTCATTGGCCCGGGAAATCGCCTATTATCATCATGAAAAATATAATGGATGCGGCTATCCCAAAGGCCTTAAGGGAGAGAATATCCCTTTATCGGCCCGCATTGTTTGCGTGACGGATGTCTACGATGCCCTGCGAAGCAAACGCCCTTATAGAGGAGCCTTGAGCCATGAAAAAACGATGGAAATAATGAGGGTGGAAATGGCGGGTTCCTTTGACCCGGTTATTTTTAAAGTCTTAGAGCGGGTGGCGGATAGGTTTTGTGAAGTGGCGGCCAAGATAACTTAACCCGATCTATTCATGAATTTGATGTCGGAAAGGGAAATCGTCCATGCTGACATTTTCGGCTTGAGGACAAGCCGAAAAATCAATTTATGTGATTAATCCAGGCCCCGCCTGGTTTGACGAGCTACCGGGATTAGTACCAGTTGTTAATGGTTTCAACTATTTGTTTGGCTTGCTTTTCGCTGCCGATGTTGAATTTACTTTGCTGCCGGTAGACACCATTAAGCTTCTTATAGCGCCGTATAGAAATTTTTTGAGGGCCGTATTCCTCAGTCTTACGGTCTAAATCCTGATAAAGGAACATAATAGTAGTCCAGGCTCCCTTGCTCAGGATTTCCTTAGCCACTTCCTTAACCAAGAGCTTGCCGTTTTCTTCATAATTCATAGTAAGCTCTTCAACTGTTTCCGCCATAATGATGTTTCTCCTGATTAATTTACAAATATGAATTAAAGGAAAATCTCGATAGAATCTCCGGCATGAAGCCACCTTATCAGGCTCCATTATGAATGTCAATAAAATCAAAGTCTGCGAATTTTGGGCGAGGCACAACAAGCAAGCGGCTATAAACTGTTACTTATGTTTAATTTTAAGAATCAAGATAGTAGCGGTAAATAATAAGGTTATTGCATTGGCAATAGTAAGCGGCAGATCATGAATAAGAATTCCATATACAGACCACAAAAACACACCGGTAGTTAATAGTAAATACATACCCAGGGATATATCTTTGGTGTGTTTGGTTTTTATAATTTTAATTGATTGCGGCAAAAATGAGACAGTCGTACAGGTTGCCGCTAAGAATCCAAGTGAAGTTAACCAATCCATAATGACCGGCTCCCAATAATTGTACCATTTTTTAAGTTAGTATAGTTTACACTTTAATTACAAGAAGTACCCCTGCTGTATTTCAGAGAAACAGCATTATACCGGTAATGAAAATATTGTCAAGTAAAAAACAAGCGCTGTTCGGCAATTGGAGAAAACTGAGCAACAGGGAAACCAATGCGGCTTGCCCCTTTTTTCCTTGACTAATCATTAGTGAATTAGCTATATTAGGGAACCTCAAAATTGAATAGATTGTGGTAAATAACAACTCTAACAACTGGTGATTATTATGGGTTTTAGTTGCGGTATCGTCGGGCTGCCAAATGTCGGCAAATCTACTTTATTTAATTCGCTCACCATGAACGAGGCCAATTGTGCCAATTACCCCTTTTGTACCATTGAACCGAACCGGGGGGTGGTTGAGGTTCCCGATCCCCGCCTGTGGAAAATATCGGCTATAAGCTCCTCGCTTAAAACAACCCCCACCACTCTGGAGTTTTACGATATTGCCGGATTGGTTAAAGGGGCCAGCTCCGGCGAGGGCCTGGGGAATCAATTTCTGGGGCATATCCGCCAGGTGGATGCGATTGCGCATGTGGTGCGTTGCTTTCAGGATGATAACATTGCTCATGTCTCCGAGAATATCGATCCCATAAGTGACATTGAAACCATAAAGACCGAACTGCTGTTGGCTGACCTGGAAACGGTTTTAAAACGTATAACACGGGTAGAAAAGCTGGCCAGGAGCAGCGATAAAAAGGCCATTGAAGATTTGGAGGTTTACCGTTTTATAGCGCAGGCGCTCAATGAAGGACGCCCGGCCGGCAGCTTAAGCTTACCGGCAGCACAAATTCATGACCTGCATCTGCTGACCCAGAAACCGGTGCTTTATGTAGCCAATGTGGGAGAGGGCGCTGATGATATGCGGCTTTTTGATCTGGTGCGTGATTATGCGAAAAACGAAGGGACGGTGGCCGTCTCCATCGGCGCCCGCATGGAAGCCGAACTGGCCGAGCTGGATGAGGAAGAAAGAAAAATATTTCAAGCAGAATATAATATCGGGGTGTGCGGCCTGGAAAAGCTGATTAGAGCCGGATACGACCTGTTGCAGTTGATCACCTTTTTCACCACCGGCAGGGATGAAACCCGCGCCTGGACGGTAAGCCAGGGCACTCAGGCGCCGCAGGCAGCCGGCAAGATACATTCTGATTTTGAGCGGGGATTTATTGTGGCTGAGACATATGCCTATGATGCACTCATCGCCGAAGGCTCAGAGGCGGCGGTAAAGGAAAAGGGGTTGATACGGGCTGAAGGCAAAAATTACACCATCTGCGATGGAGACATTATATACTTTCGCTTTAATGTCTGAAAGTCAGCGACACCCTAATTCCGGGGATACCATACTTAACTATTGATGTCGGCAACAACTCTGAGCATAGCTTAATGCTTGGCTTGTCGGTATTCGTGAACAAGCCGTTCAACATCCCATGTATAAACAAGCCGTCACATCAGCCTAAATAGCCGACTCGCCTATTATTTTCTGCTGTTTTTTAATCAACTGCCCAATGCCCCGTTTAGCCAGCCGCAGTAGTTTATCCATCTGTTGCCGGTCAAAGGGGTGGCGCTCGGCGGTGCCCTGTATCTCGATAAATTTATCTGAACCCACCATCACCACATTCATGTCAGTCTCAGCCGTTGAGTCCTCGGCATAGTTTAAATCCAGCAGCAATTCACCATCGACTATGCCCACGCTGGTAGCGGCTACGAAGTCCTTAAGTAGCGGCGTCTTAATCCGCTGGGATTGTTTTAGCGATTTTAAGGCTTGCGCCAGCGCCACAAAAGCGCCGGTAATAGCGGCGGTGCGGGTGCCTCCATCGGCCTGGATAACGTCGCAGTCCAGCCAGATGCAGCGTTCGCCCATGGCTTTCAAGTCGACTACCGTACGCAGTGCCCGCCCTATAAGGCGTTGAATCTCGTGGGTTCGCCCGCCAACCTTTCCCCTGGATGATTCCCGTATCATACGCTCCTTGGTTGAGCGGGGAAGCATGGAGTACTCAGCGGTGATCCAGCCTCTTCCTTTATCTTTTAAGAATTGGGGAACCCGCTCCTCAACACTGGCAGTGCAGATAAGCCTGGTTTCCCCTAATTCAATCAGCACCGAGCCTTCGGCATACTTGTTATAGTTAGGGGTAATTTTTACCGGTCGCAGTTGATTGGCTCGTCGGCCATCGTTTCTCATGGGCGCTCCTTTTCTACTGTGAGAGAAATTATATCCGTTTCGTCTAAAGTTAAGCCTCCTCCACCGTCAAGAAATGCGGCCTATGGCCGCCGGCAGGAGGCAGGGTTGAACATAAATTAATGTAATTAATCCAGCCCCCGGCTGGCTGATAAACCCCGACCTGTCGGGCGACTTGTCGGGTTAGTTAGTCGAAAATGCATATCGAGTATCTATATGCCCGGCCAGCGTATCTATTTCGGCGCCGTTTACCAGAAACTTTACCTTTTTTATGAAATCGAAATTGGCGGTTAAAGTATTTACTACTGAATAAATGGTTTGAAGCTCGGCATAGCAGCCCCCCGGATGATTCCGGCTGATATGCGCACTAAAGTCCAGGTAGGCACAGCCGCCCTGGTCTATATATAAGCCCATCAGACTGGTGGCCGCTGGAATAGCGGATACCAGATTCAGGCCCTGCGGCCCTGCCAGCAGCCGGATAATAATCTCCCGGACTTGATCGACCTGGTTGGGCAGCCTGGCTATTTCCTGCTCTTCGATAGCCAGGCCCTTGGTGGTTCTTGAGCCGAAGTATAATTTCACCCGGATGGTTTCCTTTGCTTCGCTGGTAGCCGGCCTTCGGGGCAGCAATTTGTTTTTTACCTGGGTGATTTCTTTGGGAAAGCCAAAAAGTAAAATTACGGCCAAGCCTGCTATTCCCAGCAGAATCCCCAGTATGAGCGCCCAATTGGTTTTTCGCTTATCTGGAATCATTTTGACTGGTCAGGATTATCGACAAAGCGCCGTTTATAACTTAAAATTCCCCGGTAAAGGGCTTCCGCCATGGTTGCATTATATTCTTTTGCCCACAACTCTTCCTCTTCCTGTTGATTAGTAATAAACGCCAGTTCCAACAGTACTGCCGGCATAGCGGCCCCTTTAAGGACTAACAGGGGGGCGGAATAAATGCCGATATTTTTAACATAAGCCGAACCGATAGTCTGTTGGTAAATTGCCTGCGCCAGGCGGTGACTTTGCTTTAAGCTTTTAAGTTGCGCCTTATCCCAAAGGATACCGCCTTCAACCTGGGCAATATCTTCATTATCTGCTGATCGGGGTTCTAAAACATATATCTCCATTCCCCTTTGTTGTGCGGCAAAATCGGCATTAAAGTGCAGGCTTAAAAATAAATCTGCCTTATTGTGGTTGGCTATGGCGGTTCGCTCATATTGCTCCAAAGCATAATCACCGTCACGAGTAAGAATGACCCGTAGCCCTAATTGCTGTCTTAACAATAGAGCCAACTGCCGGGCCAACTCCAGGCATAAGTTTTTCTCCTGCAAGCCGGAAAGTCCCTTAGCCCCGATATCCGGCCCCCCATGTCCGGGATCGATCACAATGGTTTCCAGGGAACGGGTTGCGGGTTTAGCTTGCAGGCGGGCAGCCCCCGTAAAAAGCCATATGCTCATTAAAAAAAGTATATAATAGCGCAAATTCTTCATTATATGAAAGTATTATTCAGTTCCCAAGCTACAACGGCCAGCTACTGCGGGCATTTAAGCTCCAATCGGCCCGTTCTCCCTGTCGGTAGCGATAATAGCCTAAGCTTCCAATCATGGCCGCATTATCGGTACACATGGCCGGGGAGGGATGATACAGCTTAAAGTTATTCTCTTTAGCAGCAAGTTGCAACTGCGCCCTTAGCTGGCTGTTACAGGCTACCCCGCCACTGAGCAGAATATGTTTTACCCGCTGCTGTCGGGCGGCCAGGATAGTTTTATTTACCAGCACCTCCACTACCGCCTGCTGAAAACCGGCGGCAATATCGCATACTTTTTCAGTATCTCTGGCCGGGTCTATCTGGTGCTTTTTCAAGTAGTATAATACCGCCGTTTTAATACCGCTCAGGCTGAAATCCAGCGAATCCTTCTCCAGGTAGGAACGCGGGAATATAATGGCGCCGGGGTCACCGGATTTAGCCAGTTTATCTATAACCGGTCCACCGGGATAACCGAGCCCCAGCATCTTGGCTACCTTATCGAAGGCTTCTCCCACCGCATCATCACGAGTCTGCCCCAACAGCCGGTATTGCCCGTGCCCCTTTATTAGGTAAAGGTTGGTATGCCCACCGGAAACAATTAAGCCGACCGCCGGATAAGGCAACTGCCCGCCCTCAGCCGTCAGGGCATATATATGCCCCTCCAAATGATGACAGGGGATTAATGGCAGCCCTTGGGCGTAAGCCAGGCCCTTGGCTACCGAAACACCTACCAGCAGCGCCCCCACCAAGCCCGGCCCGGCGGTAACTGCCACCGCTTGTATCCGGTTTAGCTCTATGCCCGCCTGGGCAAGCGCCTGCTCGATTACCCGGCAGATATTCTCCACATGCTTACGGGAGGCAATCTCCGGCACCACTCCCCCATACCGGCGGTGGTATTCTACCTGGGAAGACACCACATTGGATAAAATATGCGTACCATCCCGCACTACCGCTGCCGCCGTCTCATCACATGAGGTTTCTATGCCGAGAATATTCATCTAAAAAGCCCGCCTTGGGGATTATAGTTAGCCAAACACCACATCCAGGGCTTCCGCCGCCAGGTTTACCCCGATTAAATCCAGTTTTAACTTAATGCTTAGTTTGTCTAAATTCCTTTGGGGCAGCAGGCATTGAGAAAAACCGAGGTTGGCCGCTTCCCGTAAACGGGTTTCAAGTTGAGTTATTCCCCGGATTTCACCACCCAACCCCACCTCTCCCATAATCACCAGCTCATCACTTATGTTTTTCCGGCGGAAGCTGGAAATAAGCGCCAGCAGGATACCCAGGTCCGCCGCCGGCTCGTCAATCTTCAAGCCGCCGGCTACATTAACATGTACATCCTGGTCCTGAACATGGAGCCCCAGCCGATTTTCAATTACTGCCAACAGCAATAGCAAGCGGTTTAGCTCCACTCCAGTGGCATTACGCCGCGGGATGCCGCCGCTACCGGAAACCAGCGCCTGTATTTCAACCAGGATAGGCCGGGTGCCTTCAACCGAGGCTACCACCACCGAACCGGGTACCCCACTTGAGCGTTGAGACAGAAAAAGTTCCGAAGGGTTGGTAATCTCCACCAGCCCGGCCTCCCGCATTTCGAATACTCCGATTTCGCTGGTTGGCCCAAAGCGGTTTTTGGCAGCCCTTAAGATGCGGTAAGTGTGGTAGCGTTCACCCTCCAGATAGAGTACAGTATCCACCAGATGTTCCATGGTGCGCGGCCCGGCAATGGCGCCCTCTTTGGTGACATGCCCGATTATGAAACTGGAGATGTTTTGGGATTAGGAGAGTCGCAAGAGATCGGCGGTTACCTGACGTACCTGGGCAATACTGCCGGGAGCGGAATCCAGTTGATTGGTATACGCCGTTTGAATAGAGTCTAAAATCAGCACCTGGGGTTTAAGGCCTGATATATGCTGCCTTATGGCCTCCAGGCAGGTTTCACTAACCACATAGAGCTTATCGGAAGTTATTTTTAAACGCTGGGCGCAAAGTTTTATCTGCGAGGCCGATTCTTCGCCCGATACGTACAGCAGGGGGCCATTATGTTTAGCCATTCCGGCTGAGGCCTGAAGCAGCAAAGTGGATTTACAGATTCCGGGATCGCCCCCCACCAGGATTACCGAACCCGGTACCACCCCCCCGCCCAGCACCCGATCAAACTCGTCTATATTGGTGGAGAAACGATATTCAGGGTCATAGGACACTTCGCTTAGAAGCTGGGGTGAACTGGATGCGGTGGTGGCTGTTTTAGCCGTTTTGGCGGAGATAATTTCCTCTACCAAAGTATTCCACTCGCCGCAAGCCGGACAGCGCCCTAACCATTTACCGGTTTGATAACCGCAGGACTGGCAGCTATATACACTCTTGGTTCTAGCCATTTAATAATATATGAAATTGGGAATAAAATTCAAATCAAGTGTCTCTTTAATAATAAGAACAAAAAATTATAGCCTCTGCTGTAAAAGAGAAATGCCTCCTTCTCTGTTAATTAATCATCACCTCCCAGCAGAGGCTATTTTTTTGCTTATATTTGTTTATCTGATTGGCTACCCCTGTTTTTTGCGCTTTACTATCTTATAAATCGGATCGAGCGAAACCAGCTCATATTCTGTCAACAATTTTTCTACATTATAATAGTATTTCATGTTATCGGGAATAAAATCGGCTAAATAAATAGGCCGGGTGCCGTAAAGTTTATCCACGTAAGGTTTTAACTCGTTGTTATCTTTAGGGTCGCCTGCATTTTGTACATATACCAGTTTAACATCAGGCCGCATTCCCAACACCCGTTGATAATATTCCAATACCACCGCCGGCGTAAAATCAGCGATGATAATGGCATTCGGTTCCAGCAAGCCCAGCACCCGCAGGGCATATTGCCTTGGGCCTTCATAACCGGCCTTGCTGGGGTTTAGAAAAAACTGCTCATTATTCCTATAGGGCAATGGCCGCGCCGGGGCTAATCTAATGCCCATTTTCTTAGATAATCCCGGGGTTATCTGGTAGGTTAGCACAGGAAACAGGCAGATAAAAGATAAAATCAATAAATAGGGCACGTACTCGGGGGTACGATTAGAAAAATTTTCCTTTGCCCAGGCCAAAATAAAATTACTACCATAGCCGATCATAATGGAAAATATCAGGTAATCATGGATAAAGAAGGGGTAGTTGTATTGCAGGGAAGGCCCACTGATAAAGAAAATCGTATTGGCCGCCAGTAGTATAATGAAAAACCAGGCTAACCGCCGGTTATCCTTAATCAACTTAAAAAACCCTAACAGCCCGATAAAAAATCCCGAAACCGGAAATTGATAAAACAAGTATGCCAGATAAAATCCCACATTCTTAATTAAAGGTAATAAGGTGGCGCTGAACATATATTCCTTATGTCCCCGGCCGGTAACAATATCTACGATCTCTGCCGATTTTTCCGGCATACTTAAAAACCAACGCAGCAGCAATCCCCAATACAGGGAACTTCCCAACAGAAAAACCGACAATATTATCAAAATCCTGCGCCAATTAAGTAAGCGCTTACCCCCATAAGCAACCATAAAATATAAACCGGCAAAGCCCGCCAGCCCAATTATCAAGTGGTGGCTCAGGGCCAGGCCGAATATGAAACATGCCCCATAAAGCCAGCGCCAGCGATTTATATCCTGCCTCCATTTAAGCAGCAGCCAGATAATAAGCGCCACAAAGAATCCATTTAAGGTATATACCTCGGTTATGGTTGCATGTAGCCAGAAGGCATGCGATAAACTTAAAGCCACCGCCGCAATAGCTGCCGGGATACTGCTTTCAGTAATTATCTCTGTACTGAGATAAACCAGGGTCACCGCTAAAGCAGCAAAGAAGGCCGACATAAAATTAAGATTTACCGCCAGCTCACCCGGCAACCAGGAGAATGCCCGTCCCAATAAGACATATAGCGGGTGGCCGTCGGCCGCCGGGTCCAGCAGTAAATTGTGTACCTTGAGGGCAAAGTCGGCGCTGTCCCCCCAGATAACACTCGGGGCCATAGTCATTAGATACAGTCCCAGGGTAACCAGAAACACGTATACGCCCCAATTCCGACCTGAGAGTAGCCCGGTTTGCGGGTTTGAATTATTCCGTCTCATGCTTTGTTCCTGTATAGGAAATTATATAGTCGTATCTGCCAAAACATAAGTTCCCGCTTCCGGCCAGAGGGTCATAGACCCGAGGACGGCAGGGAACGGTGTTAGCAATAACGATATCATTATAGTTGATTTCAGGCTGTGCCTGCCCTATCCCCTGACTGTAAGGCTACGTACACAATATGAGCCTGCTTTTTCCTGATTGATAAAGGCACCAGCCCCTCTGCATCAGCCCAGAGATTAATTCCCCAGAACAGCAAGCGTTGCAGCGGACTGCTGGTTGCGTTTTGCCGCTGGTCTTCAGATCTGGTGATGCCCGGCGGAAAGGGCGGCAGATCGATCCAGCCGGATTTTATGAGCTGATCTGTAGTTTGTCCGGCCAGATTTTCCAGTTGAGCCAGCGAAACAGTGCTTAGACCGCTTAAGTCGGCATGGCTGGAATTAGCGGCATTGGGGGCAAAAATAACCGTTTTTTTGGCGTGTTCAGAGGCTTGTGAAATAAATGCAAGCCGTTGTTTTTCCCCTAAACGCTGTAATACCTCGCAACAGAGCAGCAGGTCGAACTCCTCGTTTAACTTCCAATTGCTGATATCATCAACCACTTGATAACGCAAGCGGTTTAGCGAAAGCAACCCCGTTTGTGATAATTTGTCATAAATATCGGCGAATTGTTGCAATTTCTCCGGCCGTTCATCCAGGAACAGGATTTCGGCTTCCCAGTCCTGGGCCAGCACCGCAAAATCCATACTGAAACCGTATTTTTCCGGCAGCCCGGCTACCAGTATACGGCGGGGTGGGGTCTGCCCTTTATGAATCTGGCGCAGCAAGCGGGCCTTAACATAATACTCATAGGCAGTGCCCGCACCCTCTTCTTCAGCCATGGCTATCGGGTATAAATCATATATGCTGCGTTTCATTTACGCATTACTCCATATAGAGGGTTTCAAGGTTTATAAATACCCTTGTTTTTTATACCAGGCGACGGTCAGCCTGACCCCCTGCTCGAAGCTGAATTGGGGTTTATAGCCCAGTTTAGCTCTGGCTTTTTTAATATCGAAGGCCCGGTTTTCGGTAAAAAACTTAAGCCGGCTACGGTTCAGCGGTGGTTCAAAGCCCAGGCACTTACCCAAAACCTCCAGTACCACCGCCCCGCTGTAGCCCAGCCAGTAAGGAACGCTAAATGGTTTTTTGACTTCAAGCGCCCGGGCAATGGTATAGGCCAGTTCCTTTACGGTTACCGGCTTTTCTCCACCGATAATAAACACCTCTCCCCATTGATCGTTAACCTCCAGGCAGCGCAGCAGGGCTTGAACCGCATCATCGATATAGGTTGGATGCAGCAGGGAACCGCCTTTGCCGAAAATGACGAACATCCCCTTTTTTATGGCGGAAAATAAACCCAGCACATGGGTATCGCCGGGGCCGTAGACAAATTCAGGCCGCAGTATAATTACCGGCAAACCATGCTGCTTATGATATTTGAGTATCAGCTTTTCAGCCTCAGCCTTGGTTTGCTCATAAATATTAGAAGGCGCATAGGGGCTGCGCTCATCAGCCGGCGGATTGGTTATAGGCCCCTGCACCCCGGCGCTGCTGCAATGGATGAAGCGCTTTACTCCTACCTTATGAGCAACTTCCAATACATTCCGGGTGCCCTCATAATGCAACTGCCTATATACCTGATCGGGAACTCCGGCCTCCCCCAGCTTGCCCGCCAGGTGGTAGATTACATCTATCCCGGAAAATAACCCCTTAAGGCTCTCCGGCCGGGTTATATCTGCCGCCAGCACTTCCACCTTGGGCTTATCCCACAGTCTGGCGGCTTCCTTGTTCCGGCTGAGCACTTTAATTTTATGTGAGTTTTTAGAGAGCTGCTTTATCAGACTACGGCCGATAAAACCGGTGCCCCCGGTTACCAATATATTCATATTTAATCCAGTAGTTGATTAAAAGCTTGAGCCAACTGCCCCGTTTGATGCTGACGGTTATATTTTTTCAGTGCAATTTCCGGCGCCGTTAACTCGCCCTTACAGAAAGCCCGGTAGCTATCCCATAGGGCCTGTTTAATTCCGGCTTTGTCCGTTGGATAAAACGCCTTTCCCGCCTTAAGAGAGCGCAACAGGTCTCTGGCGGCGCCATCCTCGGTTATCGCCAGAATGGTTTTTTTTATGGCCAGGTATTCATACAGTTTGCCCGGAATGGCATCCGGTGCATCATGGGTGGTCAGCAATAACAGTAATGAGGCGCTGCATAAAAGTTGGATGTTTTGGTTATAGTTTACATAGCCCAAAAAGTCAAAGATATTGTTAAGCCCCAATTCTTCTACCAGCGCAATATATGTATGGTGCACCTTGCCGCTGAAGCTGATTTTAACCTGAGCCGCAAATTCAGGCTGTTCATCGCATAATTTTCTAACCGCATATATAAATGTTTGCGGATTACGGTCGGTATCCACCGTACCGGTATGAACTATTTTAAACGACTTTGGTTGCTCATTTAATTCAGGCGAAGACTGCTTGACCAGATCCTCCAGTTGCGGCTCAAAACCGTTGGGTATAAGTAGAAACTTCTCCTTATGTCGAGGATAACGCGCTACAAAGTGCCGGTAGCTGCCATCAGTATTTAAAATAACCCGGTCGGCGGCGTTGACGATTCTTTTCTCTATCTGCTTACTAAACAGGCTGCATAACCTTGTCCGGTGTTCATGTTGATTCCTGCCGACCCACATGTCTTTAAAATCCAGCACCAGTTTTTTACCGGTAAGTCTCTTTAGCCAGTAAGCGACAATTAATACGGAAAACGGGGGAGCTACCGCAAAGATCAGCTTTATATCCGGCCGGGTTAGTAATTCCCGGCCCGCTTTCAGGGCGGCCGGCGCCCATAATATCTGCACATCGGGAACAAGCAGGCTGTCTCCCAGTTGTTGCACAGCCCTTAAAGCAGCGCTCTTTATTTTAGCTGGCCGCCCTGGATTCTGGTGAGAGTTTGAGGCAAGACCAGCCCCCATTTTGGCCCGGGGTTCCAGTGAAGCGGTTCTCAGCACTTCTATATCAGCCGGCATGGCCGATTCATGGGAGGAATCATCGGCCGCATGATCCTTATAATAATCCGGTTCAACCGTCAGCACCACCGGTTTAAAACCAAATGCGGGCAGAAACTTTACAAAATTAACCACCCGGATGGAACAGCCATAAGCACAGGGAGGGTAATGGTATGAAAGTACAAGGACTTTATTCATATTATTATAGGGAAGGGGCATTGCCCCTCACTGCTTCAGTACCAGATAATCGCCGATTGCCAGATAATCCATGCCGCTTGAGTAGAAGCAGCCCACTGCATCCAGTGGCGAGCAGACAATGGGTTCATCCCGGACATTGAAAGAGGTGTTCAGCACTACCCCGATACCGGTAATCTTTTTAAGTTCGTTTATCATCTCCCAATAACGGGGGTTGGCCTTTTTATTTACGGTTTGAATGCGGGCGGTGCCGTCAAAGTGGGTTACCGCCGGGATTTTATCCCGGTACTCCGGTTTTACCGGGCAGACCGAGGTCATAAAGGGGCAATCATATTTGGCTTCAAAGTAGACTTCTCTATCTTCCTCCAACACCGAAGGGGCGAAGGGACGAAACTCCTCCCGGCGCTTAACGTACTTATTAACCAAATCCTTCATTTCCGCCCGTCGGGGGTCGGCTAAAATGCTGCGGTTGCCCAAGGCCCGGGGGCCAAACTCCATCTTCCCCTGGAACCAGCCCATTATATTCCCATCAGCCAACAACCTGGCGGTCGTCCGGGCGATATTTTCCTCTTTGCGATATTTAACCTTGCAGGTATTAAGCGCCTGTTTAATCTCCTCGTTAGTGTAACTAAGCCCCAAAGAGGCGCTGTCCATGACATAATCCCTGGGTTTTCCCAGGATTGAGTTATAAATATAGAGGGCGCTGCCGATACTGGTACCCGCATCACCCACACAAGAGGGTATAAAAATATTTTTAAATGGCCCTTCTGACTCCAACCTGCCGTTAGCCACACTGTTATAGGCTACCCCACCGGTAAGGCAAAGGCTGTCGGCCCTGGTCATCCGGTATAACTGCCTGGCTAAATGCAACACCGCCTCCTCCAGTACTTTTTGCAGGCTGGAGGCAATGTTTTTGTGTTTTTGAGTAATAGGGTCCCAGCGATCCCGTACCGGGCCGATTATATCTATCAGCCGCTTAGTGGGGCGACCGTCTAAATCCACATTACACAGCTTGGTATCGACCTTGAAACCCCCATCGGAGTTTAAGCTGATGAGCTTTTTAAACACGTCATAATATTCGGGTTCGCCATAGGAGGCCAATCCCATGACCTTGTATTCATCGAGTTCAGGGCGAAATCCCAGATGATAAGTCAGCCCGGAATACACCTTGCCCAATGAATGCTGAATACGCACTTGCTTTAAGGCCTCTATCTTACTGCCTTCACCGCGGGCAAACATGGTGGTCACCCCTTCCCCCCGGTTATCAATACTTAAAATAGCCGCCCGCTCAAATGGAGAGGCCAGAAAGGTACTTGCGCAATGACATATATGGTGATCTAATACCAGCGGCTTTTTGCCGGTTAATTGTTTGATATACCATATATCGTGCAGGTGGGAAGTGAAAATATGCTCCATCTGCACCAAACTATAAATACTGGCTGCCGGCCGGCGAAACATGCGCCCCATCCGCCACCGGGTTTCATCCAGAAAATAGCGCCACGGCCGCCAGGTATAGCCCACATAATCTATATCCTTCCAACCTATACCCGCTAAAGCCAGAGCCTGCTGCATGGCCATTTTGGGACGTAGGCTGGAAAATTTGTAGCGGCTTAAGCGCTCTTCCTCAATGGCAAACACCACCCTTCCATCCTTAAGCAGGCACACTGCCTGATCATGGGTGGTTGCATTTATTCCTAATATATACACCGTATTTCCTCCACACGAATTAGTCGGATTTCCAGGGTTGATCTTTAAAATTAAGCGCTTCCCGGCCGAAACCCACTATCCAGTACAAAAGACCCACCGCGAATAAGGGAAACACCAACGGCTGTTTCCAGGCCAGTGATTTACGCCATTTTAACATAATATATGATGTACGGAAGAACTTCACCACCGGAAATACCGGCAAAAGTAACAAAGTTAACCACGGTCGCCTGGCAAAATATGAACCGCGCTGATCGGTGCGCTTTAAAACCTGCATGGTACCCCGACCGATTTTATGCTGATGCTGCAAGAACCCGTTTAAGCTTGCCCGGTGATGATGATGCACATATATCTTTGGATCGAAGAGGATTTTAATTCCATCCTGGCACAACAGCCAGTGAAAATAAAGGTCTACATGGGCATACAGGGTTTTAGCCATAAATTTGTATGTATCGAAAATCTCCCGCTTATAGGATACATTGCAGGTGGCTACATGCATTACTATTTCCGGGTTGGCCCGTGAGAGTAAATCGTTAAATTCAAGTATATAACCGGCCCAACTGACCGCCGTTTCCGGATTACCGTTTTCCACCGGCCCGCCTACCACGCCGATACCAGGTTCCTCATGCGCTTTTACCATACGGCTCAACCAATCCGGGGGGGTCACACAATCAGAATCCACCAGGCAGATGAGTTTTTCTCCTTTGGCCTGAGCGATACCGATATTTCTGGCCGAGCCATGATCGGTGCGCTGCTCGAAGTGAATCAGCTTAACGTGAGGGAATTTATCCCGGATAATCTGCGGGGTGGCATCCTCCGAGCTATCCACCACAATTATCTCATACGGTTCGCAAATATCCTGTGCCGACAAGGCGTTAAGACACATCTCTATGGTAGTGCCGGCGTTATAGGCCGGGATGACTATTGAAATATTCAGTTTTGTGGTTTCGGCTTGCTTGGTCATCTTATTATTGATCTATAAATATCCTGTGCCATAATTCCAACGCAATGAGTGAGAATATCTGGGCGCTCCAGTCTTCTTTGCCCTGGGATTGTTTGTGCAGTACTTTTTCTATGGCGTGCTGATTAAAATAGCCCCGCTGTCTGGTTTTTAAATCAAGTAAAACATCACGGGTCTGCTGATGTAAGTCTTTGGCAAACCAGGTTGAAACAGGCACCGGAAACCCTTTTTTGGGGCGATTTAAAATGACCGGCGGTACAATTTTGGCTACTGCTTGCTTTAAAATATATTTCTCCGTCCAACGCTTCAATTTGTAGCGTGAGGGAATACTAGCTGCAAACTCTACCAGCTTATGATCCAGAAACGGTACCCGCAGCTCCATGGAGGTTGCCATAGTCATTTTGTCCGCCTTGAGCAACAGGTCATCCGGCAGCCAGACCTTGGTATCTACATACAGCATTTGGGACAGCGCATCCTTATCTTTAACCCGTTCATAATAAGGCATAAGCTCCTGCTGAACGCTGTATTGAGCGGCCAGTTTTTTTAAATCAGCCGAATATAACCAGTCCTTCAAACTGTCGGTAACCTCAGCTTTTACTCCCAGATAGCGCTGGTCAAGCGGTAAGGGGAGCCAGTCGGTATATTTGACGTCCCGGCGGGAAGCAGCCATTTTTTTGAGCGCCGGATTAATAATTCCCTGCCTTAAGAAGCGGGGTATCAGGTTGTAACGTTCCATAACGCACATATGCTTATAAATGAGATAGCCGCCGAATAACTCATCGGAGCCTTCACCGGAAAGCATTACCGTAACATGCTTTCTGGCGAATTTTGACAAAAGATAAAGCGGAATAGCCGCCGCCTCCAACACCGGTTCATCCATGTAGCGGATGATCTTGGGAATAAGCTCAAAGAAATCTATGGATTCCAGATTCAATACATGATGTTCGGTTTGAAATTTCTGGGCCACTATATCGGCATATTTCAGTTCGCAGTCCTCGTGCTGCCGGTTATAGCCGACCGAGAAGGTACTCAAGGGTTTATAATCCCGCTGCCCCAGGATGCTGACCACGGCGCTGGAATCCAGCCCGCCGCTTAGGAACACCCCCAGAGGCACCTCGCTCATAAGCCGCATAGCTATACACTCATCGAGCAGTTCCAGCACCCTTTTGCTATAGTAGCTCTCCGGCTTCTCTTCCGGCTGAATATGGTCGAAATCCCAATACTGGTAGAGCTTGATCTCTCCCTTGCTGCAAGTAAGGCTGTGTCCGGGCAGCAATTTATAAATACCTTTAAACATGGTATTGGGCGCCGGCACATAACCCAGGCTCAGGTAGCTGTCCAGTACCCGTTGGTTTACTTCCGCCTTCACCCCCCACTTCAAGATAGCCTTTATCTCCGAAGCAAACACCACCGTATCTTTATCGAAGTAGTAATAAAGCGGTTTTATGCCCAGCCGGTCCCGTACCAGAAAAAGGCGTTGTTTCATCTCATCCCAGACGGCAAAGGCGAACATGCCCCGCAGGTTATCTATGCAACTTGCCCCATATTCTTCATAGGCGTGGACAATGGTTTCAGTATCACTTTTACTGCGAAACCGGTGGCCCTTACTTTCCAATTCCCGGCGCAGGTTCAGGTAATTGTATATTTCCCCATTGTAGGCAATCCACACGGTTTTATCTTCATTGCAGATGGGCTGATGGCCGCTTTCTAAGTCAATAATGCTCAACCGCCGATGCCCCAGCCCGATATTTTGTTTCACATAAAAACCATCATCATCCGGCCCGCGATGGGCCATAGTGGCATTCATGGCCGCTATCTTAGCAGAATCCACCCTATGCGCTAAGTTATAATTAAATACGCCGCAAATTCCACACATATTAGCTTATCAAGAATTTAAAATGGTTACGGGGTTTAATATCCCAATGGCATTTTATTGTGTATATTCCAATAAATCCTTTTCAGTCTCAATATCGGCCCACGAATTTTTAAGCTGAATTTTGTCTGCAAATACTTATAGCTAAAGCCCAGTAAGTTTTTTATAAATTTCAAGTAGTCACCCCCGTAACTACCTTGGACTTTAAACACCTGAATATCGAAATTCATGAAATCGTCAGTTACCAGTGCAATTACCCTTGATGTTCCCCGGCCATTATATGTTTGGGGCTTACCATAAATCAATGCAGTTCCGGCATCAGTTTGCTTGATTTTCAACCAGCCAGGAGCCAACAGCAAGGAAAATTTGAGATTATCTCCCCCATAAAATGAAGCCAGGTAGCGATTAACTAATAAACCCCCTGCGGTAGCTTGTTTAACCGGTCTCGACTGGAGATCCCCTATGGAACAAACACTTTTCAGCTGATATTCATATGGCATGTTTACAGCCAGCTTGTAAGTCGGCTTAGAATAAATGAATGGCCGATAAATTTCGATAATAGCTGAAGGCCCGCTTATTGAACCATTAGCTCCCACCGCTACCACTCGGTAGTATGCATATGGTTTGATCCTTTGCTGCTTATCCGAATCAAATATTTTATAGCGATTTTCTTTGACCGTGGTAATAAAGTTCGGCGGGAATTTTTTTAAGCGGTGTTTTATGCCCTGCTCATTATCAAAATATGTCGAAGATACCACATCATATTCGGTTTTACTGGGAGTAAAGCCTTTTTCATCCGAGCCGTACAGCTCAAAAAAACCGGCTGACTCTTTCGAAAAGCTGGTATCCCAAACCAGGGTAAGCATATTCGCAGTTTTTTCTAATCTAAGATTCTCAGGAACCATCACCCCGGTGGGGACAAAGCTCCAGGTTTTACTCCAATCGCTCCACAATCCGGCCTCATCCTGAGCCTTTACCCGCCAGTAATATTTCTCCCCGCTGTTCAGCAAACCGGATAAGGGGATTTTATAGGCTGACTTCCCCTGGTTTACGGTATGGGAGATTAATTTATCAAAATTGGCGGATAACGGCCATCTCATATCAGCATAATTGCTAAGCTGAAAGCGATAATCGCTGATTTTATCTCCGTCTTCATCCAGGGCGGCCGGCCAGCTAAATTCAAACGGCGTATTACTTACCTTGCTGTTATCAGCCGGATAAACGGGAGTTTCAGGGGGTTGGGGGGGGTGATTGGTATAATTCTCATCCCAGGTTCGGGTTATTTTCAGTTTGTGGGGGCCGGTTGTTTCATCTTTATAGACAATATTATTAACCCCTGATTTTAAAGCCGGTAATGATAGGTACGCCATTTGAACATCGGTATTAAAAGTCAGTTCCTTAATGCCGGTATCGGCGGCAGATAATTCTATTTTTATATAATATTTATATTTTGCGGGGCTTAAGTTGGGCAGAAAGAAATTATCTATATTCAGGTTAAAATACGAACCTTCACCCGGTTGAGCAAATGCTATTTTCTTCCATGTTTGTTTATTGTATGAGAAGTAAAAATTACAGCTATCAGATTCATTTTTTTTATCCAGCTTACCCTCAATATTCCCACCTACAATTACATAGGGGCTTTTAAGCTCATAGACCAGCCCGTCAGATTTTGCTCTATCAAGGGATATATTCGGCTTATACACCAGCTTACCGTTACAAAGCAAGTTCCAGACTTGGGGAGTAGGTTGCTGGGGTCCATGATATTTGCCTGTGTTATGCCAATTAAATATAATTTTTTCACCCGGCCGTAAGCTGTAATTCAGCTTATAAAAATCCACATCTTTTAAGATACTGTTTAGGCTGTATCTGGTAGTGGCGGTTATGCCTCTGTATATCGAGGCTTCCAATTCACTTTTTATTTTATCATCCGAACTGGTTATACCATATATATGAGTCCTCTTCATTAAGTAATGGTCATCAAGTAAATCATCGGCTCCGGCTATGGTTTTATTGTCGGTATTCAAATAATAAACCTTTCTGTCGGCATCCAGCAAATGATACGTATTATCATAATACACACTGTTCACCAAATGTTCAGGCAGCCTGATTTTGTAAACATCCAGGCCGATTTTATACAATAATGCTCCCAGGATATTTACCGTTTCTCTACATGTAGCATAACCATAAACATTGAACGCCTTGACCGGGTCCAGCCCATCCCGTCGATCCGGGGAAAAGTGAAAAAGATGGGTCTTGCAAAATTCAAAAATCGCCCTGACCCGCTCATCAATCGTCATTGAGTCGGTAATTATCGAAGCTGCTATATTATCTATGTTCCCCCAATCCCGCTCACCATTTATAATCAATCTGGGATTTTTTATAACGGTATTACCTATATTTTCTATTTCAACCGATTTATTCGGTTCGAATATCACTGAAAAAGGCTCATATCCCATTGGCCCCCGGCTATTGCCATCATCCTGATAGCCGCCCATTTTTATTTGATATTCCTTATGATTTGTTTCAATTACCTCAATATGTTTTTTGGTTATTGTTTTAGCCCAACATTTTCCGGTTTGCAGGGGCGCCGACAATACCAGCCCTATAAAAATCAGCCTGATTCCCTTATACATTCTATAGTCCAATAACCCAGCATATCTTCTATCTGGTTAAATTAGCGCCGCAACACCCGCCAACCTGCCCGCCAGAGGCTGGTAAGGTCGCACAGCATATTAGTATATGAGGCATTGGCCAGCGGGCAGCAGCAATTGCTGCTTTTTATTTCCCGCCGCAATTTTTGGGCCTTATCGCTAAACCATAGTTTGGGAAAGTCATAATCTGTTTCTCTTAAGTTTCCCATTACCTGAGCTTTGATGCAACAGGGCCACACATCCCCATCCGGGGCAATCTGACAGGAGGCGATTCCGGCATAACAGGGTATTACTTCACGCCCTTCGCTTAAGTACTGCTTCACCAGCTTATAATATTGCAGACGAAAAGCCTGGGTAATCTTAGAAACCCCCTTAGGAGACGAACAACTTATTTTTTCTATAAGATAACCAATAGCCTGAGTATATTCCCCGGCGGTGGGGGTTATGCCGGCCCCAATAGTGCCGAGTTCCACCCTTTCTTCAGCTACTTCAGTAATATACGAATCCGGTTGCCAGGTCTTAAGTTCGTCATAGATTTGCGGAAAGCGGGCCACATTAAATTTAGAGATTACCGTATGAATCCCCAGAGTCAGATTAGCCAGTCCCAATTCCCTTAATGCCTGGTAGGTGCGCCGAGTGCGCTCATAATTGCCCTTAACCCCGCGTATCTTATCATGCCGCTCACCCACCTCATCCAGCGAGAGATTAATAATGAGCTTGCTTTTAGAGCAACTTGCGGCGATGTCGGCTACCGCCTGGGGGATTATATTATCCAATATTCCATTGGTAGGGATGTTTATAATAGCCGGCTGGGAAAGTTTATAAATAACCCGGCAGATATCGACAATATCATTGCGCAGAAACGGCTCTCCACCGCTTATGGTAATCCAGTACGGTTTTTTGCCCACTTACTTGAAGATTCGCTCATATTCGGATACGCTTAGTTCCTGGGCCTGCTTATTATATACCCGACAGGTGGCACAGCGCGAGTTACAGCGATAAGTAACGCTGACCGTAAAACTGAGCGGTAGTCGCTTTGGCTGCCCAAAAAGTCGGAAGCACTTGTACCAGGGTAGTTGGATCAGGGGTTCGATCACTTGTTATAGCCTCTTGGTGGTGGCAATTACTTCCCAGTTGACCGGATTTCGACGGCGCAGCTTAAAGTCGTACCAGCCCAACAGGCGGGCGGTTATTTCCAGAGCTATCGCCCCACAGGCAAAGCCGGCCCGCTTTAACTCCCTCAACAAATAGAGCAATAACCAATCTGGCCTGCCGCGCCTTAGCAACTTGGTTATTCGGCTTATATGTTTTCTGAATTGGACGGCTAGCACTTTAAGTGTATTAAGCCAACCGGTAGTTGAGGGGGCATAGCCCTTGGTAGCTTTTAAGTGGATATGACCGTTGGCAATCCGCCGCCGCTGTTTTATGAAATCGCTTACGGTCTCCGGCCCCCGGTTATAAACTATGGCTTGGGGGGCATACGCCAATTTATAACCGGCCCCGGTTACCAGTGCTTCTATGCTGGCCTCATCCACTGCCGTATCTTCCGGGATGCGGTCTGCCAGCTTACGGAAAGCCACCAGTTCTCCCAGTTTGGGAGAATCACTGGCCATTCGGTGATGCAGTCCCCATAAAAAATGCACGCAAAACCCCATGAAGCGGTTGGTACGGTTGACCGGAATTGGCCGGGCGCCGGTCATGCCCACCTCAGGGGTTAAAAAGGGGAGCGCCAACTCCTCATAGCAACTGGAACTGGGGATGGTATCCCCGCTTTCTAAAATCAACACTTCACCCCTGGCTTGCGCAAGAAACAAATTTATGGCCGAGGCCTTTCCCTTACGCTCCGATTGCACAATAACCTGTATTCGTTTATCGCGAGCGACATAAGAGTTGGCAATCTCTACCGTGCTGTCGGTACAACCACTGGCTACGATAATTATCTGATTGAGTTTGCACAGCTTTAGCTTCTGGTTTAAAGCGGCTTCCAACAACTTGCCGATATTGGCTTCCTCATTATAAGCCATTATGCCCAAGCTACATTTTATCACCTTAATTTGTCATCCAGGCGGAGTTACAAAAACCAGCCAAAGGCTGGATTAATTACTTAAAAACCATTACGTTATTACTAGCCTCGCCGCCTACTGGTTTATGACCCTCGGGTTTATGACCCCTGTGGACGGAAGCGGAGGCTTAGTTTAGGGTAAGACGAATTATATAATTTCCTATACAGTAAAAAATGCAGGAGGGGACCCTGCAACTTAGATTAGTTAAAATCTATTTGATTTTAGCCGATTATATTAAAAAAGGGTATGGATTGTCAAACCAATAACGCAGTTTCAACAGGGTAGTGCCAGGGCTGGGACAGCTTCCATCCTTAGGGGCGCTTAAGTCCAAACTTCTCCAGTCTATATAACAGCACATGCCGGGGAATCCTTAGATAGTTTGCGGTGCGGGTCTGGTTCCAGTTGTGGCGCTCCAGCGCTTTTATAATTACTTGTTTTTCCAATTCTTCTAATGATATGCCATCCGGCGGCAGTTCAATAGGGATAGCTTCGGTAGTTTGGGTTTGTGCCTTTAATTGCCGGGGTAGATCGCCTGTGCCTAACACATCCGCATTGCGCAACAGCAACATGCGCCTACATAGATTCTCCAACTCCCGCACATTCCCTTTCCAGGGATAGCTTTGTAATTTGGCCATAAGTTCGGGCGAACAACTTATTTGTACATCCGGGGCGAATTTATGCAAAAAATGCTTGAATAATACCGAAACATCCTCCGGCCGCTCTCTCAATGGAGGTATATGAATGGGAATTACATTAATACGGTAAAACAGATCTTCCCGAAAACGCCCCTGTTTGGTCAATTGCTCCAGGTCTCGATTGGTAGCCGCAATAATCCGTACATCAATCCGGGTAGGGGTTTCGGCGCCAATAACATCGAGTTGCTGCTCTTCTAATACTCGTAGCAGTTTAGTTTGTAATTCCAGGGGCAGATCTCCGATCTCATCTAAGAATATACTGCCGCCGTCAGCCAGCTCGAATTTCCCCTTTTTATCCGCTCTGGCGCCGGTGAAGGCGCCTCTTTTGTGTCCGAACAACTCGCTTTCCAGCAGATCCTTGGGAATTGCCGCACAGTTTATGGTAATAAACGGGGCTTGCCCCCGCTGGCTTTGATAATGCAATGCTTTGGCCAGTATCTCTTTGCCGGTGCCGCTCTCGCCCTGGATAAGTACCGTGGCCTGGCTGGAAGCTACCTTATCCACCATATCCAGCACTTTAAGCATTTTCTCAGATACGGTAATAATATGCTCTCGCCCGAATTTTTCTCTCAGCGCTTCTTTCAGCCGTTTATTTTCCTCCACCAGTTGGTAGCGCTCCTGGGCATGTTTTATGGTGAGATTAAATTCATCCAGGTTTACCGGTTTGGTAAGATAGTCATAAGCGCCCAGCTTCATGGCCTCCACCGCCATCTCTACCGAAGCAAAGGCGGTAATCATGATTACCATAACCTGCGGCTGTAGCTGGCGCAATTCTTTGAGCACTTGCAGACCGTCTATACCGGGCATCTTCATATCGGTAATCACCAATTGATAATCCCGCCTTTTAAAATGCGCCAGTCCCTGCTCGCCGGTAGCGGCAGTATCCACCTGATAACCCTGCTCATTCAGGTTAAATTCCATCACCTCGCACAAGCTGCGGTCATCATCAATCAACAGAATGCGATAATTTTTAAGTGATGGTTTAGTCATACTAAGCTGAACCTTTTTTTAGAGTATTTGTTGACTGTGTAATTGGATTGAGGTACGAAACGCAATCTAACTATTACCGCAAGGTTTAACCGTATTAACAGGCACAGAACTACACAACATATCGTAAAAGCATTTGTTTGGCGGTGTTTCCTTCATTAAAGGCCATATTTCACTTCCTCATCCAGAGAAATCTCTAACAGCAAGGTATGCCTGTCCCGTTTGTGATGCGTGACGCTTAATTCGTCTGATTACATCCGGCAACGATATAATTTCCGCCAAAATTAGGTCGTAAATATGTGAATGATCCATCAAAAGCATGGGTGTCCGGTTTTTGGAAGCTCCCTTAATAGCTACATCGGAAAAACCAGCCATAGATACAAAGATACCCATCGTATTATCAGCTTTCGTCTCAATTCTGCTCATAAATATGTCTATGTCTGGAGCGCCAGACTTGTCATTTGTGAACTTTGTTTCTATCAGAAAAGTTGTCCCATCAAGTGTAAGTGAACCATCAACCTGTCGTCCATCCGTTTTGTATGAAGGACGGGCGGGAATTTCGGAGTAAGTAACAAATTTGTAGAACCATTTCTCGAAAGCATATCCACCTTCTTGTGTACCCTGTTTGGAGATCAGTTCGTTAAGTTTCTGGCCGAGTTTTTCAAGTGTTTGGCGGGCGTTAATCGTTTTCTGCTGTTCCTCTTGGGCGGCTTTTTTTAGGCGTTGAATTTCTTTATCATCTCGAACCTGCTGATTCAGCTTATCAATCTCTGATTTCAGCCTTGTTACGGCCTTACGCGCAGCAGAAATCTTTTCTGTGGAATCCTCCCGGTTTTCCAAGTCAGGGAAATGCTTCATCTCCGCAAGCGATCTGGCCATTTCAAGAATAACAGCGTGGCCTTTGCCGTCCTTAAGGCGAACTAGTTTCTCAAAAATCCTGTAAAGAAAATCCCTCTTGGATTCGTCTGGATGCCAAGTCGCCAAAACAGAATCATTGATGTGGCGCTGCTTGAGAAACATGTGCAATGCCCTTCTGCGCCAGAAAGCTTTCAAACACGCATCCTGCGTAAGTTGTACAATATGAGGAGCAAGTCTTTTGTGCATGGTCACAGTTACTTTTGTTTCACCAAAAATACATAAACATGGTAGCTTTGTTTTTCAAAGATTTTATTTAATTGATATTTCGGCTTGTCTCAAGCCGAAACCGTAAAGGGGAACGATTGCAATAAAACATACTTTAAAAACAGTAGAAGCCCAACATTTACAAGTTCCGTTATTTGATGGTGTTCCCGGAATTACCTTTAAAATTAAGCTGAGTTACACATGGGCGGCGCTTAACTCAACTGATAAAGGATTATTTCAGGCATAGGGAAATGTCTGGGATTATCTGTAACAAGTGTTAATCCCTGAGTAATGGCCACTGCTGCAATCAATGTATCTGCCAGACTTAAGCTAACTCCTTTTTGAGCGTACCTTTGCTTTAATTCCCCAGCCAGCTTGGCGGCCTGGCTGGTTATCTCATAATATTCCAGGCTGTCGAGCAATTCCTCGGTAATTGATTTTTCTTTGGGTTTTACTCCCGTCCATACCTCAGCAACATTAACCGCACAGCAGCCCAAAGTATTACCTTCCAGGCAGAGATGTCTCAAAAAATCCGGCCGTTCATTTTTTCCCCGCAGGCAATCTATGATTACCGTGGTATCTAATAGAAATTTAGGCATAGATCAGTCCGTTAGCTTGCGGTTGCTTTCCTGACGCAGGCTATTTACCCAATTCTTAACTCCATCCTTACCTTTCATCTCAGGATGATCCTCATCTTTCCAGGCGCCAGCAGTTTTATCTATAGCTTTGAGAACTTTTAACTGCTGGAGCTTTTCCTCAAGAACCTTGAAGATAAACTGGCTTCGTTTGCGTCTGCCTACTACGGAATCGATGGCCTTAATAGTATTTTCGGGAATAACAACATGCATCCGTTTGGTTTGCATTACTTTTCACCTCACATATAAAGTTATTAAGTCACATATAATTTTAACATATTGTGGGCTTATAGCAAAAACTGTTTTCGGGAAGGACAGCCACTACCGTAACTTTAAAGAATCAAACGGAATTATAACCCAAAGCTAACCGGATCCTTTTTTCTACTTCTTTTAAATCCTTTTTGGTTAATTTTCCCGGCTGATAGCGAACCAATCCAGGAGCAAGAGTCACTACTTTTGCTCTGACCCAGGAGGGGGCAAGCAGGTTGGCTTTTTGCCA
>JAJRUS010000065.1 GCA_024277675.1 bacterium
GCGGGAAACATAACTCAAGCGAAAATTTGAGTTGTTATAGGAATGCAAATTGTTTGCGATGGGCTTCCCCCCCCTTTTTTTTAAAAAACTGAATTAAGCGACAACCCCTTTATAAGCGGTTAGCCTTGATGCGGGATTTACTGGCGGATGATGGCAGTATTTATGTGCATTGTGACTGGCGGTTGAATAGTCATATACGGTTGGTTCTTGATGAAATATTTCCAAAAGGGTATAGAAATGAAGTGTTTTGGCGAAGGCAACCTGTGAGGGGGGCAAAGGCAACTTCCAAACAGTACGCAAGAAACACAGATGTCTTGCTCTTCTATGTTAAGTTCGAAAGCTATCTATGGAATAATGCTTATAAACCGTATAGCCCAGAATTTATAAAAGATAAATTTAGGGGGGGGCCAGATGGAAGACTTTTTAGGGACTCTGACTTAGGTGATTATTCGCAAAAATCCATTGAACAATTTGAGAAAGAAGGGAAAATATATATCACTTCATCAGGGAAAAAGCGGCTGATTCGATATCTTGATGAGGAGAAAGGTGAGGCAGTTGGCACGATTTGGGATGACATACCAGAAGTAAATTCAATGGCTGTAGAAAGGGTTAATTATCCTACTCAAAAACCCGAAAGGCTATTAGAACGCATAATAAAAGCATCCTCTAACGAAGGCGATATAGTTGCCGATTTCTTCTGCGGTTCCGGTACCACTCTTGCTGTAGCTGAAAAGCTGGGCCGGAAGTGGATCGGCTCCGATCTGGGTAAGTTCGCCATTCATACAACCCGCAAGCGAATGATCGGCGTCCAGCGGGAGCTAAAAAAATCCGGTAAAAATTACCGGGCATTTGAAATTCTAAACTTAGGCAAATACGAACGCCAACACTATATCGGGGTAAATCCCGACTTAAGGGATGAGCAAAAGCAAAAACAGTTAGCTAAAAAAGAAGAAGATTTCTTAAACCTCATCTTACATGCCTATCGTGCTGAGAAGATAACCGGCTTTAAAACATTCCACGCCAGGAAAGCCAGTCGTTTAGTAGCGGTCGGCCCTATCAACCTGCCGGTTACCCGGTTATTTGTAGAAGAGATTATCCTGGAGTGCCGCCAGAAACGTATAACCAAGGTGGATGTTTTGGCCTTTGAGTTTGAAATGGGGCTGTTTCCAAATATCCAGGAAGAGGCCAAAAACAAGGGGATTGACCTGGCCCTAAAGTACATCCCCCGTGATGTTTTTGATAAACGGGCGGTAGAAAAAAACCAGGTGGTGTTTCATGATGTTTCCTACATTGAGGTCAGGCCACATTTCAAGGGCAATTCTCTAGCGGTTGAGCTTACCGATTTTTCGGTTTTTTATAATCAGGATTCTATCGCCCATGTTGAGACTAATTTAAAAAATGGCAGACACAAGATTGTAATAGAGAGCGGGCAAATCATTAAGGTTTCAAAGGATAAAGCCGGAATTACCAGCCGTTGCGTATTAACTAAAAAATGGACGGACTGGATTGATTACTGGTCGGTTGACTTTGATTTTGAGAGTAAAAGAGAGATTGTCAGGGTTAAAAAAGTACCGGGAGCACAGCAAAGATTAAATGGCACTACAGAAGCAGTCCAGTTAAAAATAGATGATTTTGAAGAAGTCTGGACCGGCGATTTTGTGTTTGAAAATGAATGGCAGTCTTTTAGAACCAAAAAAGACCGCTCATTAGAACTAAGGAGCATATTTCATGAATGCGCCCCCGGCAGAAGAAAGATAGCGGTTAAGGTAGTGGATATTTTCGGTAACGATACCATGAAGATTATTGAAGTAACCATAGGGGGTAAAAACTAGTGGCCCTGCATCCCGACTTCCCAAAGTCCCCCTATGAAATACTTGATCCTGAAATTCGCTGGTTTCCGGCAGATGAGGCCCTGAGAGAGCAAGGCGCTGATAAGCTTATCCACCCGCTGGTAACCAAACTTCGCCAGCAGGTGAAAGAGTGGAGAGATTCTGCCTATAACGGCGCAAGCCCTACCAGCAAAGCGCTCCTTAAATGGTGGTTTCAAACAGAGCACTTATTGCCCACCAATGACGGTATGCTTAATTTCCAATATTATTTCGCCCAGAGGGAAGCGGTTGAGACGATTATTTATTTGCAGGATGTGGCCAAAGTAAAAGATAAATACGACTTGTTGCGCTTTGATAGTTCAGGCGCTATTACAACCGGGCTTTTTTCTGAGAGCTGGAGACGTTTTGTTATAAAAATGGCTACCGGCACCGGTAAGACAAAGGTATTAAGCTTGATTTTAGCCTGGTGCTATTTTCATAAGCTGTATGAACCTGATTCAGAACTTGCCCGGAATTTTCTAATAATCACTCCGAATATCATTGTACTGGACAGGCTCCGGGCTGATTTTGAGGGGCTTAAAATTTTTTATAGTGACCCTGTATTGCCTGATAATGGATATGAGGGCCAGAATTGGCAGGATGATTTTCAACTCTCACTGCATATCCAGGATGATGTAAATGTGATTCGTAAAACCGGCAATATCTTTCTCACCAATATTCACCGTGTTTATGACAGCAATAACAAAACTCCTTCATTTGAGGATGAGGACACTACCGATTACTTTCTGGGAACAAAACCAGTCGGGGCAACTACTGATTCAAAGGTTGATCTTTCTGATATTGTGCGGGATATTGATGAATTGGTGGTGTTAAACGATGAGGCTCATCATATACATGATGATAGGTTAGCCTGGTTTAAATCTATTCAGGATATCCATAACCGCCTGCTGCAAAAAGACGGTATGCTCTCATTACAGGTTGATGTGACCGCCACCCCAAAACATACTGGCGGGGCTATCTTTGTTCAGACTGTATCCGATTACCCTTTGGTAGAGGCGATTTATCAGGATATAGTAAAACACCCCGTAGTGCCTGATTCGGCAAGCAGGGCAAAATTACAGGAAAAGCAAAGCTCTAAATACACCGAAAGATATGAGGATTATATCCATCTGGGCTATCTGGAGTGGAAAAAAGTTTATGATGGGCATATTAAAGCAAATAAAAAAGCGGTATTTTTCCTGATGACGGATGACACCAAAAACTGTGATGAGGTTGCCGAATACCTGGAAAACCGATACCCGGAATTTAAGGATTCGGTTTTGGTAATCCATACAAAAAATAATGGGGAAATATCAGAAGCAAGTAGCGGCAAAAAGGAGAACGAGCTGAAAAATCTAAGAAGGGCGGCGAATACTATTGATGATTTAGAAAGCCCATATAAGGCGATTGTTTCCGTTTTAATGCTTAAAGAGGGCTGGGATGTTAAGAACGTTACCACCATTGTGGGCTTGAGGCCGTATAGTTCCAAAAGCAATATCCTGCCGGAACAAACCCTTGGCAGGGGCTTAAGAAGAATGTATCGGGGCCAGGATGTTTCAGAATATGTCAGCGTTGTGGGTACGAATGCTTTTATGGATTTTGTTGAGTCTATCAGGAATGAAGGGGTTGAGCTTGAAAAAAGGAAAATGGGGGACGGCGGCGCCCCACCACCTGCAATTGTTATAGAGGTTGATAAGGAAAACACTAAGAAAGACATTGATAAATTGGATATTCGGATACCTGTTTTAACCCCAAGAGTGGTCAGGGATTATAAGAACCTGTCAGAGCTGGATATGGCAAGCTTCGGGACAGATAAGATTAAAATCATACAGTTCAGTGAAGCACAAAAAAGAGAAATAATATTTAAAGATATTGCAACTCAGGAGATTACGCATAAAACCATGCTGTACGGGAATATCGCAGCAAATTATCAGAGCGTTATCGGCTACTTTACTCAAGTTATAATGAAAGAGTTACGGCTGATAAGCGGCTATGATGTATTGTATGGCGAAGTAAAATCGTTTGTTAAAAACTATTTGTTTGAAACAGCGGTTGACCTGGAAGATTTAAATATATTGAGGAACTTATCTGAGCTACAGGCAACAAAAATCATCATTGAAACATTTAAGAAGAAAATAAATGAGCTGACGGTGGTTGATAAAGGGGAGGCGGAAATTAGGGATTATATCAAAATCAGTAAATGCCGTCCCTTTGTGGCTAAACATCAAAGTTATTTGCTCCCAAAAAAAAGTGTGTTTAATAAGATTATCGGAGATAGCCATTTGGAGTTGGAATTTGCCAATTTCTTAGAAGGCTGTGAGGATATTATTTCTTATGTGAAAAATTATATGGCGGTTCACTTTAAAATAGATTACCAGAACAGCAGTGGCTATCCTTCGAATTATTACCCGGACTTTATTGTAAAAAAGTCAGAAAAAGAAATCTATATAGTTGAAACAAAGGGGCTGGAAGATTTGGATGTTCCCCTAAAGATTGAGCGATTAAAACAGTGGTGTGAAGATATAAATGCAATACAATCAGATATTACATATGATTTTATTTTCGTCGACGAGGAAAGTCTCAAAGCATATAGACCAAAGAATTTTGAAGGATTAATTAAGGGCTTTACAAAGTATAAAGAATGATTCGGCGAAAAACAAAAATACAATTTATTAAGGCAGTCCGACTTGACTTTCCGGGGCTAACTTTACATATAATTTGACATATGTAAAGTTATGGCGTAAACTTTACATATCCTCCTTTTATATGAAAGGTTTGGTTATGGCTGGAAAGGGTTTTAAAGCGGGAAGTTTCAAGCGGCAATACGAATACAAAAGCTTCTCTCCATCCTTTATCAATGTTCCGTTTGAGTGGGCTGACAGAAGGATTGATGTTCTGTTGGAGGAAGCCACCCGGTATTTAGGTGAGCTGAACGCTTATTCCCGGCTGGTTCCCAATGTTGATTTTTTTATTCATATGCACATCTTAAAAGAAGCAACGACTTCAAGTAGAATTGAGGGAACTAAAACCGGTATTGAAGAAGCCGTTATGACTGAAGCAGAAATTAATCCGCAAAGAAAAGATGATTGGTTTGAAGTCAAGAACTATACAAAAGCCATGAATTCTGCGATACAGGAGTTAGCAAGATTGCCCCTTTCCATGAGGCTGCTCAACGATACCCATAAAATTCTACTCAGCGGCATAAGGGGAACGCACAAGCGCCCGGGAGAGATCAGAAAAAGTCAAAACTGGATAGGCGGCTCAAGCCTTAAAGACGCTTTTTTCATACCGCCGGTTCACACGGAATTGCCGGACTTACTGACTGATTTAGAGAAATTCTGGCATAATGACAGTTTAAATATCCCGCATCTGATAAAAGCCGCTATCAGTCACTACCAATTTGAAACTATCCACCCATTTTTAGATGGAAATGGTCGTCTCGGCAGGCTCCTGATTACGCTATATTTTGTTGAGCAGGGAATCTTAAGTAAGCCGACCCTTTATCTGTCGGATTTCTTTTAAAAAAATAAAAACTCATATTATGATTCATTAACCATGGTTCGCACCTCAAATAATCTCGAACAATGGATCAAATTTTTCCTGGTTGGTATTGCAGCTACCGCCCAAAAAGGGAAGCAGACCTTTGAAGGCATTATTGCCTTAAGGCATAGCTGCGAATCCCAAATAGTCACCCTGGGGAGAAGGACGAAAATCGGCCAGGAATTACTGAAATTGCTATATTCAGAACCGATTACAAACAGTAAATCAGTTAGCCGGAAATTAAACTTAACCCATCCAACCGTAAACAGACTTATTGCTGATTTTCAGCGAATGGGTATTTTGAGAGAAATGACCGGTTTCAAGAAAAACCGCCTTTTTGCCTTTCATGAATATTTAGCCTTATTTCTGAAATAGCCGTAACAGGGATTTTGAGCCCGACTTAACTACCGCAGGCAATGCAAGTCAGTTTGTTACCATATTTCGTCTGCTGATGAGATATCCAGGCTTTCAGCTATGGTTATAAAGGTACGCCGGAGGTCATGAATAGTGAATGATACGCCGGATAGTTTTATGACCTTTGCTATTTGGCGGCGGGGTTCCACCAGATAACCCGCTTCACTATTCCCAGGGAACACATAATCGTTTGTCCCCCAAGATGTTGATCTTTATCCCAATCTATTCATAAATTCCGCTAACTTCTGCCGGCAGGATATGACACCCTTTTTTTCGGAATTTGTAACCCAATTCAATATCCTGAAAGTGAAATAAATGGTTGGTCGGGCATTGATATCTTTTTAAGAATTGGCGATTAAGCCTATCTTGACGGATATTAACTTAAAGCCTGTGTTTCATGTGTCGTATATGTCAATTAGTGTTCTGGGATAACAACACCTTAAACCACAACCTGGATAGCGGCGGCCGACAGCAATCCATTTCTGGTTTTAATGTGATTATGGCATGAAGGTTGCACTAGTTGTAATATATAGTAATTGCGTTAATGTTTGTGAGGAAAACAGCTTTTTGCCCCCCTGTTTCCTGGAACCGGGGTAAAATTATATGCTTGATTTAACTGGACAATTTGCAGCCGAAAAAAGATAGCTCAGCGAGTGGAAAATATGCCCAACCCCCTTTACACTAAGTTCGGTAAATATACCCTGTTAAAAAACATCAATACCGGTGGTATGGCCGAAATCCTACTGGCAATACATGTAGGCGTGGAAGGTTTTGAGAAACTGACCGCCATCAAGCGCATCCTGCCTCATCTATCCCAAAATCAGGAATTCGTTTCTATGTTTATCGGCGAAGCCAAATTAGCCGCCCAACTTACCCACCAGAACATTGTTCATATCTATGATTTCGGCCGCATTGAGGAATCTTATTATATAGCCATGGAGTATGTGCGGGGGAAAAACATCAGGGAATTGCTCCAACAGTGCCGGTACAAAGGGGTCGGGATTAATATTCCCCTGGCGTTAGACATAATAGGAGCGGTTTGCCGGGGTCTGGATTATGCCCACCGCAAATGCGGCCTTAATAGTGAACCATTGAATATTGTACATCGGGATATTAATCCCCAAAATATTATTATTTCATATGAGGGAGAAGTTAAGTTAGTTGATTTCGGCATTGCCAAGGCTGCCATGCACTCTCAGGAAACTAAGGTGGGGGTGTTGAAGGGTAAGGTTTCCTATATGTCGCCGGAACAGATATCGGGGCAACCGCTGGACAACCGCTCTGATATCTTCTCATTGGGCATTGTGCTTTATGAGTTAGTTACCGGCTGCCGGCTTTTCAAAGGCAATTCCGAGGTGGACACTATGCTGAAGGTCAAGCAGGCGCAAATTCCGCCTCCCCAAAAGATAAACCCCAAGGTTACCCGGAAACTGGAGCGGGTAATTTTAAAAGCGCTGGCTAAGGACCGGGCGGAACGTTATCAGAGCGCAGCCGAGCTTCACACCGACATACAGGAAGTACAGCATAGCTTGGATGTTGAGGCAAGTGAGGAAATCAGTGTTTTCATCGGGCGGCTTTCCCAGGAAACTATTGTCCGGGAAAATCATGAACTGAAAGTACTCTTAAGCCGGCTCGATCCGGCCCACACCGATTCCGCTATAGACCTGTCCCGAGGCGGGCGGGCGGCGCCAAAGGATACCGGCGAAGCCACTACAATAGTCAAGCTCCCTCCCAGGAAAAGATCATATTGGGCTACCGTCTTAATAGCGGGCCTGGCGGTTTTACTGCTTTTTTCAGCTGTCGGTTATCTCGGGGTGGGGCAGATTCCTTTTAAATCCTTTGCCGGAAGATTTAAAGCCAGCTTCGCCGCCTTACAAAAGGCTGAAACCCACCCCGCTGTTCAGGCTGCCGGAACATCCTCTCCAGGCCCCCCAGAGAATATCCTCCCCGTTACCGCTGCTCTTCCTGAAGCATTGCCGGAATCAATATCGCCCCCAGCTGAGACACCCCCGCCAGGGGCTATTAAGCTTCGGTCCAATATAGCCCAGGCAGCTATATATATGGATGGCCGGAAGCTGGATTTGCTTACCTCAAGCGCTGAGCCGGTGGTCATTAATCACATCTCTCCCAATAAAGACCACCAGCTTAAAATAGTATGGCAAGGTAACAGCTTGTGGGATACCTCGTTCACTATCAATTCCGGCGAGCAAAAGGAATTAACCGCCACGCTTGATTTATCGCCGGCCAGTTTAAGCATCGCCTCTGAGCCTCCCGGAGCGCTGGTTATTCTGAATCGGGTTTTTAAGGGCAAAACCACCCCCACCGTGCTGGATGGCCTGAGTCCGTATAAAAACCACTACCTCGGTCTGCGCCTCCCGGGTTATCACAAATGGGATACGGAAGTTATGCTTGAACCGGGTAAGCAGCTGGATATGGGACGCATAGCGCTTAAAGCAAAAGCCGGTTCCCTGCCACCACCGGCGGCAGCCCGGCCAGGAACTATTAAACTTAATACCAATATAACTCAGGCAGCTATATATATAGATGGACAGAAACAGAATTCACTTACCTCAAGTACTGAGGCGGTGATCATTAACCACATTTCGCCCCTCCGGGAACACCGGCTTAAAATAATTCGACATGGCTATACACTCTGGGAAGCTTCGTTCAGTATTAATTCCGGCGAGCAAAAAGAATTGACCGCCAATTTGGATCCATTGCCAGCCAGCTTAAGCATCGCCTCTGAGCCTCCCGGAGCGCTGGTTATTCTGAATCGGGTTTTTAAAGGCAAAACCACCCCCACTGTGCTGGATGGCCTGAGTCCGCAACAAACCCACCGCATCGAACTGCGCCTTCCGGGTTATCAGAAATGGGATACAAAGGTTGTGCTTGAGCCTGGTAAACAGATGGATCTGGGACGCATAATTCTTAAACCAAAAACCACTTCACTTATAAGGAGTACCATCAAAGGTACAATTACCCGGTTATGGATGGTTGACATTTCTAATCCTAAACTGCGTTTCCGCTGCACGTATTTATCCGGATAATGGCCGGGCACAGCGTCCCGGAGGTATGCTTGTTGTAAAATTGATAATTTTTACTTTATTTATCTTACAAAACATAGTATATTATAACTGATAAACGGCTATGAGGTCTAACCGGATCAGAGGGTAACCGTATATGTGGTATTTAAGTATCTGCTTTCCAAATGGGGAAACCCATGAGTTCGACCTTTCCAGGGGAGAGGTGATTATCGGTCGGGCTTCCGATTGCGGCCTGGTGTTGGATGATATCAGTATTTCCCGCTACCACGCCAAAATAAGCATCGGAAATATCGGGGTTATTATAGAGGATATGCAAAGCTCCAACGGGGTGTTGGTCAATGGACACGTGGTAGTAGACAAGGTAGTTCTGCGGGCCGGGGATGAGATACTACTGGGTAACGTTAAGTTAAACTTGCTGGCCGGCGAAGATGAAGAGCGCACCATGCTCTTTCAACCTCAGCCGGAAGAGTCGGCTGAAGCATCATTAATGCCCGAAACTCCACTCCAGCAGTCTGATCCTAAACCGTATAAACTTCCAACTGAAGCTACCGATGTGGTTGAAACCTCAAAACTGATGCCAAGTAAAGAGGCTTCGCCTGGCAAAAGACCGATTCCCGAAGTTCAGGAATCCACCAAAATTACTACCTTAGCAGAGTTGGAGGGGAGTTTCGGGGAGGACGGCACTGAAGAATTTACCCCCAAGCTGCTTATCTTTGCGGAGGGAGCACCCCAAAAAAAATACCCTTTATATAGGGAACATATCAATATCGGCCGCGCTGAAGATAATGATATTATTATTGACCACGGTTCGATCTCCCGGTTCCATGCCAAACTAATGGTCTGTGATGGAAGTTATACGCTGATCGATCTGGGCAGCGCCAATGGTACTATGGTAAATGGGATTTCCATAACCAGAGTGGCATTAAAGAATTGGGATGAAATATATTTTGGCTCGGTAAGGGCTAAATTTGCCGGTAAGCCCCAGGCTGTGCCTCAGCCATCACAAACATTGGGAAAAAAGGCCGGGCAGGAAAAGCAGAAGCCCCGGTATTTAATGCTATTATTTATGGTTTTAGTTTTGTTAATTGTCTTACTGGGATATATGTGGCTTAGCAAGATAGCTCTATAAACGGGATAAGGTTAAATTTAGATGAGTATTTCAGGTATAGCTTTAACTGATGTGGGACAAAAACGTAAAGTCAATGAAGACTATTATGGTTATTTCCCGGAGTCGGGACTGTTTATAGTTGCAGATGGTATGGGTGGCCATGCCGCCGGCAGTACCGCCAGCCAACTGGCGGTAAAAAAGATTCAGGATTTTTTTGCTGACTCCCGTCATAAAAACGCAGTTTCGCCAGATTCAGCAGCGGAAGAAAGCCTCGATCCCCTGGCACTGAAGCTAAAACAGGCGGTGGAATACGCTAATCACGCAATTCACTCCGCGGCTCAGCAAGACCCCGGCTTAAACGGCATGGGCAGCACCATTGTATGTCTGTGTTTAAAAGATGAGGAAACAGCCTATATCGCCCATGTGGGTGACAGTCGGCTCTACCGGATACGTTCAAACCAGATATCCACTCTCACCCAAGACCATTCCCTGGTTTATGAGTTGTTTAAGCGAGGCGAAATAACTCTTGAAGAGATGCATCGCCACCCCAAGCGCCACGTAATCACCCGTGCGCTGGGCACACCACAAGTTCAGGTGGAATTACAGCAATTGCAATGGCAGGCAGGAGATTACTTCTTGCTTTGCACAGATGGACTGAGCAATCCGGTTTCAGATGAAGAGTTGTTGTCTACCATACTTTCCAGCGAGGACATACAAACCGCAGCCCAATCCCTGGTGGACTTAGCCAACCAGCGTGGAGGCCCGGACAACATCAGCTTGATTATACTTAAAGCGATATAACAGCTGATGGTCTGGTAAAAAGCCTTACTTAATCTGAGTTCAATATAAAAAGGTTTTCCTCAAGGTAAGGCTAACGACTGAATCTAAATTCCTTACTGTTAAAAAGCTCCAAAGCAGCCCCGGCCGCTACCGGGTCGTAAAGTGTGCTCATGTTCTGTGAGATTTCCGTTAAAGCTTTATTTATCCCCAAAGCCGGCCGGTACGGGCGGTGAGAAGAAATCGCTTCTATTACATCGGCCACAGCTATTATCCTTGCTTCTAAAAGAATCTTTTCCCCCGAAAGTCCAAAAGGATAACCGGAACCGTTCATTCTCTCGTGATGACATAATACAATTTTGGCAATTGGCCAGGCAAATTCTATCTCTTTTAATATTTCATATCCAACCTGGGGATGAGTTTTTATAAAGTTAAATTCGGTATCGTTCAATTGACTGGGTTTGGTTAAAATTTCTGCGGGCACATGTATTTTGCCAATATCATGAAGCGTCCCCGCTACCCGAATTCCTTCAACCTGCTCCTCCGATAACCCCATTTCTTTGGCAATGGCAGTGGCCAATTGCACCACCCGTTTTTGATGGCCCGCGGTATAGGGATCCCGCTTCTCGAAGGTCGATGCCAAAGCATTAACCGTCTCATCCGAAATCCGGCGTAATTTATGGAAATTTTTTTCAAGTTCCTTTTCTGCCCGCTGGCACTTGCTGCCCGTCCGCAATGCCATGATGCCATATGCCAGGTTATAAGCCAACTCCGTCAACAATTTTGTCTCTCCGGTATCAAAGGCGCTGGTGCTGGTCGCATATATATTCAGCGTTCCAAAAACCCGCCCGCCGGCAATCAAAGGCAGCGCAATCGATGCTACATAACTGCGCTCACCAGTCTCAGCACACCAGGGCTGATAATTATTATCCGTTATGGTATCCTTTGACAGACAGGGTTTGCCAATGCGAACGGCTTTACCTGTAGCCCTGAACCCGCTTTTTTTATTCGCCCAGTTAATACTTAACGTTTTGAGACAACCATCCTCATGTCCTGAGTGCGCTATCGGGCTCACGGTTTTATCTTTATCGTGCTTAACAAAGCCGACCCAGGCAAAATGATAGCCGCCTATTTCCACGATAATACGGCAGAGATTATGCAATAAATCCATCTCATCTGTAGTATGTACCAATATTCGATTGCATTCGCTGACCATCCTGAACAACCGGTTAACTCTATATAATTCATTCTCCGTCTGCTTACGTTCGAATGCATAACGCATAGAGCGCAGCAACAAACCACTGTTTATCTGCTCCTTAACTAAATAGTCTTGTGCCCCTCTAAGTACCGCTTTAACCGCCAGCGCCTCATCTTCCGCTACAGTTAGTATCAACATGGGTATTTGTGGAAATTCAGCCTTTATGCTGGTAACCGTATCTAATCCCTGACTATCCGAAAGATAAAGGTTCAGTAATACCAAATCAATTTTCCCTTTGGCAAGACATTTTAAACCCACAGACAGGCGGTCGACACATTCCAAAGATACCCGCACCCTCTTTGCTTCAGCTAAAACATCTCGTATTAACCGCACATTACCGGGATTTCCATCAATCAGCAAGGCCCTGATATATTTAGCTTTCATTTATTCCACACCATGCTGGCTCAGCGATTACAGGATATAAACCACCAGCTAATCCGAGTCCAGCAAATGACTTAAACTACATGCCTTGCAATTAAAACATACCAGGATATTACAATGTACTTGCATTGTATATAAATGTAACCAATATAACCATGTTGCTTATTAAATACATAGCAATTATTGCCACCCCTGTCAAGCATATTTAGTGACTTATAGCACATTAAGCAAAAACAAAAACAACACCTTACTAATTCTAAATACCCGTAGGAACAGTAACGCTTCCATCAATTAAGCATAGCTATAAACTAACATTAATAGTACTTTAAAAAGCGGATTTCCCATTGTTTTAACTGACAGAGAAGATTTTTTGATACTTTTTAAATATTATGCTATAATTATTAAAAGTTACATCAGCCGGAAGCTATATGATATGTATATATCAATAAACATTGTTCTTAATTAATATTTACTGAACATAAACCAAATGATCGAAAAAATGGGCTATGTTGCTTTACTTTCCTCGCTATGAAATCCAAAGTCCGACAGACCCCTAGCCCCCTGTATAAAGAACTATCAGTAAGCATAAATATGATTTGCCAAAGCTTATCCGCCGGCTTTTTTATTTTCTTCCGGCAGCGGTATCGACCGATATTGACTTTCAGCCTTTGTGTCCTCATCGGCCTGCCGGGTATTGTAGCGGCCAAAGAAAAAATCACTGCGCCAGCAGATATGGTGCTGATTCCGGCCGGAGAATTCGAAATGGGAAGTATCCTTGGCGATGATGATGAAGAACCGGTACACCCTGTTTTTGTTGACTCATTCTATATGGATAAATACGAGGTCACCAATCGGAAGTTCAAGGAATTTCTGGATGCCAACCCTAAGTGGCGCAAGAAGAATATTCCCAAAAAATACCAAGACGGCGATTATTTAAAACACTGGACCGGCAATAGTTACCCAGCCCGGTTAGCCGATCATCCGGTGGTATATGTAAGTTGGTATGCGGCGAATGCATACACAAAGTGGAAGGGTAAGCGCCTGCCTACCGAATCGGAATGGGAAAAGGCCGCCAGCTATAACCTGGTAAACGATTCTATGGAGAAAAATTACAAGTACAACTGGGCATTTGGCGATCGTTTCGAACCTCGCGCAGCCAATACAGCACATTATCATGGTTTAGCCATTGGCGGTTTGTGGCAAGACTGGTGGGAGAAGGTCGGCCTGAATAGTTTCAAGCGCCTGCTGGACGGCAATGCTACAACTAAGGTTGGCAGCTTTCCTGCCGGCTCGAATCGTCTATACGATATGACGGGAAACGTTTGGGAGTGGTGTGCTGATTGGTATCAGGGAGATTCTTACAAAAAAGCGACGGCCTTAAAACAACCAGAGCAGGAGACCGAGCAAAATAAATATGATTACCTGTATGAATCCAGTTCCATAAAAGACAGGACTGATTTAAGCAACCGTTACCGAGTGATCAGGGGCGGAGCATGGAACGATAACGACAATATCGTCCGTACTGCCAACCGCTATAAGTTTATGCCTCGTTTCAGTTATGACGATGTAGGTTTTCGCTGTGCCGCCGATGCAAAATAGCCCTGTTGTAGCAGCAGCAACCCTATTTTGTTGGTTTCGCTATGTATTAATGGCAACTTGAAAAAATGGGAACCTGTCCCTAATCTACTGTCGGCCTGCGCCCGGTAGCGCCAAAGGAGATATATTGTCCCACCGACAAGGGTTCCCAACCAATTTCTATATCATTGGCCCAAAGCAGCTTGCGGGCGGCCCGGAAAATTTCAAAGCTGTCCGGCCGCACCAGGAAAAAGGCAAATTCTTCTTCGGGATTTATGTGTTGCAATACTTCCTGGAATTCAGTATCTTTATCTTTCAACACCTTTGGCGATTCACCCTGTAGTTCGGTTTTTGGCACCAACACCAGGATATTACTTCTGAGCAGCTTGGCTAAATCCACTCGATAATACTTATCTCCCACATCCTTCAGTTCCAGGTTGGCGCTATGGGCAATACGATCATAATCGAAACTGTTTCTGCGCATTTCTGCCAGATAAGCCTCCAGTTTTTGCTGAATCTCCATTTTATATACCGGGATAATACGGTTTTTGCGGCATTCAAAGATAACCGGCTGCTTTTCCGTCTTCCGAACAAAGGGGGTACGCACAATGAAGGTCATGTACTTAGTATTTATCACCGCCAGCACGGTAATAACGATCAAAACCCCGATGCAGTTGGTAATAACATCTAAAAAACTGTCCAGATCGATATTAATATCTTTATTGGCACGGCGGTAAGCCACAAGGTTTATCTCCCTATACGCTTCATATAAGCCGGCATAGGCAGCGGCAGGTCATCCCGGTCAAGCTTTAACTGCCAGTACTTATCCAGCGGCTCAAAACCGATATCCACATCCAGCCCCTCTGCAATTCCCCGGGCCTTTTTGAAAATTTCGTAGCCGCTCGGACGGATGGCGAAGATAACATAGCGCTTATTACGATCCATATTATAAAGCAGCCTCATGAAATAAGATTTCCGGTCCTGAAGTTCGCTTAATTTGGTTTCAAGCAACTGGGGGTAAATGATTAAGCTGTCTTTTACACACTCGACAAATACAGGCTGTTTCGATCGTTTCAAGGATTTATCAGCTTTCAGTTTAATGTAAATATTTTTCTTCTCCATCTTGATGGCTATTATAGTTATACATATCAGGATCAGAATCAGCGTCCCCATGGTAGCCGTCATGATATCCAGAAAGGAGAAGAAGGAGACGCCGATTGATTCTTTGTGTCTTCTTCTGGCCATAACCTACTTACCCCTTATTCCTCAATCAGACGGACCGAACGCGGACGAGACAACTGCTCCAACGAAGGCTTCAGCCCCTCTAAGCCAAGCCGAATACCCTCCAGGGTGTCTTTGAACAGCCGATCCGAGACCGACAGTTGCTCGAAATTCCGGTTTACCAACTGGATAATCTCTGACTCTTTGGCCAGGAGATTACTGAATGAATCAAATAAGTTTTTAAGGTTTGAGTCAAAGGAACTCAGCAAGTTATAGTTTTCGCCAAGCTGGGAGACTATTCTGGCCTCCTGCCCCAGCATTTGCTTAAAGATAGCGGCGGATTGATCCAGTTTATCCAACTGCCTTTCAAAACTACCGATCACCTGCTGGCTAAGTCCCTCGAAGTTGCTGAGCCAGGTGGCAACATTTTCCTGAAAACTATCCTGCTGCTGCCGAACGTTTTCATTCATCTGGTCGATAGAATTAATCTGTTTTGAATATTGCTCTTCAAACTTAAGCAACAGCTTATCACCCAATTTATCCAGATTTCCGATCCAGAGGACTACTTGCTCCTGGAACATCTTTCGCTCTTGAGCTAAGGCGCTGGACATCTCGCTTAAACCGCTAATCAAGGGTTGAATATTTTCCAATTGCCGGTGTACATCTGAGAGTATCTGGGTTTGCTGACCGGCCACGGTACTCAATTGACTCGTGAACGAAGCCATTGTTTCCTTAAAGCTTGCCGCTACCGGTTGCATGGCGGCAACCTCCTGTCCCAGGGCCTTGGTCTGAGCGGTAACCTCGGTCATAACTCCACTGAAGCCACCGCTCCAGGAGGAAAATGCTGCTTCCAACATTTTAAGATGATTTTGAAAAGTCTCTTCGATTATTCGTTTGAAGCGCGCCGCCGCCGACTCACTGGTAATAGTCTCCACCTGATAGCCGGCTTGCCCGGTTGTCCTTTGTAGTTTGTTTATGATGTTATCAATACAGAATATTTCGATTAAAGAAAGCAGGCTCTCATCAAATTTCTGAAGGGCTACCGTTGGAATCATTAGCACTAACGCACAGACTAAGCCGACTAAAGTAGTATCAAACGCAATAGATAAACCGCCGGTAATTACATCCAGTGCATTTTTTATCTCGCTGATCTCAAGCGCCGACTTAGTAAACTCGCTGAAACCACCCACTGCACTGCCAATGCCCAATACCGTACCGATAAAACCCAGGATGGGAATAGCCCAGATAAACACCTTGGTAATACTGTAGCTGGAATCCATAATTGCGGTATCGATTTCCGCCTGGTGTCTCAGGATATCATCGACCTCTTCCACCACCCCCAGCGCCCTGTAATGTGATAGGGCTATCCATATCCGGTTAGATAATATTTTGTCTCGTGGATTTGGAACCGCCTGTAGAATAGTATTCATTATGTAGTTTACATTTCGCAGGCTGATCTTTTTAATCGCCGGTGGGATAAGCTGGATATTGAAGGCCGACTTCTGGTCTAAGATTTTAAAGAGTTTGTTAACCAGAATAACCAGTGTCCAGAAGAAAAGGAAGGCAATGGCATAAGGTATTTTACCCCGCTCAGCAAAAATTGAATAAAAATAACTCCCTTCAAGCTGAGGCAGCGGCGTCACAAAATAAAACATCAGGGTCAGCAATAACCCGACTATGCCGGTAGTAACTATGCCAACATCCGTAGTCCCCGCCCGCCCAATAATCAGCTCCATAAAGTTGAACTTATAATTCTGAGGTTTCAAGGCCGGCCCCTGGGTATTCGCTTTATTCTGCCCGGGGTCGCTTCCAATTGAGGATTCAAACTCATGGCCACATTGCCGGCAATTGGCAGCCTTGTCTGTGGTTTCCTGTCCACATGCTGGACATATCATATTAAACCTCCTGGCCAGCCGGGGGCTGGATTAATCACATCAAAACCATTATAAGAACAAGAAATAAGGTAATTTATAGCACAGAGTACCACTTTAGGGATTTGAAGTCAATCTCAGACTCCTAAAACGGGGACTCTCGGCTGGGCACTCCATATGATTCCCGATGGCAAATGGCACATACTTCATAACCCACAAAGCGTAACCGCCATCGCTCATCCTCACCCTTCATGGTAGCCTTATCCTTTGTAACCCCCGCCTGATGAGGATTGTGGCAGGTGGTACAAGTCATCCGGTTATTACTAAATGGGATAAAATAGTTGCCCACCTTGGTGAAATCATCGATTATGCTCTGGGCCGTTTTGGTAACCTGCTTTCCATAATGATCTGCCTCTGCCGGGTGGGCCTTAATTTGCTGCCTATGGCAACCGACACAATAATTCTCTAAGCCGGTATTCAACTTAAACTTATTCGGATTAGCGGTAGCTAAATCCGGTATTTCAGTATGACATAGCAAGCACATTTCCTGGTTAATCTCCCCGTCAGCGGATATCTGGTTGCGGTGAATATCAAATTGCATATAACTTTCCCGCGAATGACATTCATAGCAAAGAATATAATTATTTGACTTTGGATTTTTCTGTTTCTTCTTTTTTCTTTTACTGGTTTTAAACTGCCGCACAGCAGATTTTGATTGAATAGCGGCGGCCCCATAACTCGTTTTCCCGCTTTTTTCTTGCTCAGCAAAAAAGCTAAGCAGTTCCTTCCCTGGCCGCCGCAGAAAATAGGGGTTATTATCCAATCTGCGCTTATCCGGTTGATAGTGACCATTCAACTGATGACAGGTCAGGCAATTTATCAGCTCATTGCCATAAAGCGGCAGTGTGTTCGGTGACTGGATTCCGACTTTAGCCACCGAAATACCGACAGGATGTACCTCTTCACTATGAGTTTTTTGATGGCATTCGGCACATAAAATATTCACTTCCCCGTTGGCTTTAAGTGTATTTTTGTCGGGATTATCCCCAATATGGCAAGCCGCACAAGCCTGTTCTTTCCAATGTGGGGAATCAGCCGCCGCTGGCTTTTGAGCTGCCGTCAAACCGCCCCGGCGGTGGTAGTATGCAAATTTATAGATGGCTTCATACTTGTGACAGTCAGTACAGAGGTTGGTTTGCACCTGCTTTCTCAAAAAATTTCGTTTAAATTCGTTTTTTACAGTTGAAGTAACGGCCCCCATATTTTCCGATCTCAACTGATGCGGATTATGGCAAGTGGGGCAAGTTATATCTCCTGTTTGTTTTATTTGACCATCCGGGGTATATACCGGGAAGCGAGGTTTAACCCCGGCCTTAATAGAACTGGTTGAAATTCTGAGCTGGCCCTGCCCTATCGGGTAATCATAATAAGGTAAAGCTTGAACTGCCGGGGTAAAGACAGGCTCTTTAAGCAAAGTAAAGATATTTTGGGGATGCAATGCCCGTAAAGGAAGCTTCTGTCCGGCGATTTTTCCCGGTGCATGACAAGCGGTGCATAAAATTACTCCATAATGTCCCGCTACGGCATACTTCTCTTCCCAGCCCGGCAGGATATCCGGCCCGGTTTTCCGGGCCCACATCCGTATGCGGGCAGGGGTGTTGTGTGAAAGATGGCAGGCGCTGCATACACCGGCCTCGGCAACTGTCTGACCGATAATATTTTTTGCCTGGGGCGCAGTAATAGATAAATCATGGGGCGAGTTTTGGACACGAAGCTGATTCAAATGGCAATTGCCACATAAAAATGGCTTGGGTATGTTGGGAAGTCGTAAAAAGCTATTTTGCTGGGTACCTGCTTCCGGTTCGCCGCTTCCCCTTGACTGAAGTGTTGAATCCCATTTATGGGGATCGTGGCAGGTACTGCAAAAGACACGACCATTTTCACTGTCCCGCCGGCCATCCGGGGTAAACAGGGGAAAATCCGTATCGCCGTCGGCTGACAGAATAGATACATTCAAGGGATGAGAACCGGGGCCGGCGATCTTATTTTGAGCGCAGTTGCCTGCACTGTGACAGCTATTACAGAGGCGACTTATCATGTCGTCGCCCGGCCCCAAATTACGCGCCCAGATCTGTTGGGCGAGCTTTGAATTGTGCGGCAGATGACATGTCCCGCATAATCCGGCCTGGTCTACGTTCTGCCCCAGAATATTTTCTTCTTCAGGGGCGCTGACTGACAGGTCGTGTTCGGTTCCTTCGATCAGTTCCTTATCCTGATGACAATCAATACATAGCAGATAACCCTTAGCATTGGAAATACGCAAAAAACTGGTGCTATCGTCGCCTTCCTGGTTTTCTCCCGGACCGTAAGCCAACCGGTTCGGATTCCAGCGATGGATATTATGGCAAGTTGAGCAGTATATCTTGCCGCGGGCGCTGATTTTCAAACCCTCATCAAACAAAGGTAAATGCTGGGGACGATGTTTTTCCGGCATGGGAATACGCAGCGGATGTGATTTGGCGCCTACTTGCTTAGCCTCGGCAATTTCTCCTGCTGCGTGACAACTTTTGCATAATTTAGTAAGACTGTCCTTGCCAGGCCCTGGTTTTCGGTTCCAAAGCAAAAACGAGTTCGAACCGCCGTGGCTGGCGTGACAAGCCCCACAGACACCGCTTTGAGCGGTGGTTTCGCCCTGTAGGTTCCTGGCATCCGGAGCGGTCACCGACAGGTCGTGTTCGGTAGATCTAATCCAGCGCATATCATTATGGCAACTATCACACAAAGCGTCGGTGGCTGAATTAGCCGCTATCCGCAGAAAACTATTTCCGGCGGTGGCCTTAGCCTTGGTAAAATCCTTAACTCCAGTGGCTTTAGGGTCCCAGCGATGGGTATCGTGGCAAGTACTGCACAGGATGTTTCCCCGCTCATTCCGTGAAAGAAACTCGTCAAACAAGGGCAGCGGGGTAGTTATATAGCGCCCGAGTTTAAGAATGTTTATATTCAATGGATGATTGTACCCGGTCAGCGTTTTTTCCCGGGCAATTTTTCCTTCAGCATGACAACTGTTGCATATCTTGCTTAAATTATCATCACCCGGCCCAAGCTCCCGGTTCCAAAGCATATAAAAGCCGGCATTGTGTACTGAGTGGCACTCACCGCAGAGTCCGCCACTGCCGGTCGTCTGGTCGGCTATGCTGAATCGGGGGTCATGCTTAGTCCCGCGAATAAGTTTTTTATCAGCATGGCACTCATAACACAGCGCTGATTTGAGGTTTTGCTGGCGTAAAAAACTGTTGGTATTGTTTCCCTCTATTTTAACGGTATTTGTTTTGGACTTAGCCTTCGGATTCCAACGGTGGGCGTCATGACAGGTGGCACATGTTACCAGACCAGTTCCGGCCTGGAGACCATTTCGGCTAAAAAGCGGCAGGCTGGTGCCGGTCTCCGTGGTTTTTGGCAACTCAACATTCACTGGATGAGAAAATTCACCCACCTGCTTTTCCTGCGCACAGTTAAAACGTGAATGACAGCTTTCACAAAGCTGAGAAATTACATCTGTATCCGGATTAATTATCTTCTTAGCCCATATCTTGGCGCCGGTCCCATTGTGTACCAAATGACAGGGACTACAAATGCCTGATTTTTTTGCCGTTTGATTAATAATGTTTTTCTCATCAGGGGCAGTAAATCGTAAATCATGTTTGCTGTTTTTGACTGCCTTCTCCTCTATAGAATGACAATCTATGCAAAAGGCATCCTGATCGTTTTTTACTACCAAAAGTCCTTTCTCCACCGGAGCATTGTGGGTTTTGTGGCAGGTTAAACAAATCATTTTTCCCCGCGCCTCGACCTTACCGCCCAGGGCGACTACTTTTCTTGAAATAACGGCCGTACTTGGCAGGACGTTTACCGGATGGGTGCCCTTGCTACTGGCGCCCTCACGATCTTTGGCCCACATGCCGGGATGGCAAATACCACAAAGCTCTGAATTGCTATTGTCAAGCACCAGCAATTTTTCCCCGGCGGCGCGATGCACTTTGTGGCAGGTTTCACATATCAGCATATCTTTATTGGTGCCGGTATTTCCCCAATATTCGATAATTTTTTTGGGTATGCGTTTGGTAGTAATATCTACCGGATGATTGAAGGTTTTTTCTGTTTCTACCGTTTTTCCCCCAGCCACATTTTCTTCATGCAGGAGTTCATAGTCCGCCCCTTTAACAGCCACTCCCAGTCGTTCCCGGCCACCCTTTCGCAGATGGCATTGCTTGCAAAAGGAAGAATTTACATTCTCATAACGCAGAAAAACCTTGCGGCTGTATATTTGCGGTTCACGCTCTTTGGAATCTTTATCTATAATGCCGGCAGTATGGCAGGTACCACAGAATATCTGACCTCTTTCGTTTAAAGGGAATTCAGCGGGAACCTTAACCTTTTTGGAGGGTACAACATATACCGGATGACCATTTTTAACCCACACGCTACAGATTCGATAACCGCCATAGAGGAAAGTTTCGACATGACAAGCATAACAAATAGTCTCGACTTCTTCAGCTGAAGCAGGATCAGAAAAACCAAAAAGGAAATAGATACCAGCACTTAAGCCAATACACAGCCAGAAAAAAAACATCCGCCGCCTGTTTTTGTCAGCCTTCATGCCCAGGCTATCCTCGCCGCTTCAAATACCGGCCCCTCTTTGCAGACCCGGATATAGTCTCCGGCATGACTACTCTTCACCACGCACCCCATACAGGCCCCCACGCCACATGCCATAACTACATCCAGCGAAAGCTGGCAGGGCAAAACATATCGTTCTGCCAATCCAGCAATGTGGGCCAACATGCCTTTGGGGCCACAGGCAAACACAGCCGTGGCCGCAGTGGATTCCCCGCTGCTCAAGTAGTCTGCAACTATGTCGGTTACTCTCCCGCTATAACCTGCTGTACCGTCTTCGGTAGCTAAATATAGCCGGGCGCCCAGTTGCCTGAAATCATCCAGCGCTAATAAATCAACCCTGTTTTTTCCCCCCACAAACACCAGTAATTTAATTTTCTGCCGCCCTAGCTCCTGCGCCCAGAATAAAAGCGGCGCCACCCCTACTCCACCGCCTACAAGTATCGCCTGTTTAATGCCGGCTTGAAGCCCAAAACCATTTCCCAACGGGCCCAGCACATCCAACGCTTCACCCGGCCGCAGTTGCGACATCAGTTTTGTACCCTTACCCACCACCTGATATAAAATCTGCACCAGCTCACCATCAACCCGGTGTATACTGAACGGGCGGCGCAACAGGGGATCATAGGCCTGGCTCACCTTAAGCATTACAAACTGTCCCGGTTTTACACTGTGGGCCAGCGGGGGGCAATGCAAGCTCAGTCTATAATAATGTGGGGCTAACTCTATATTATCCAGTACATTAGCCTGCATATATTAATCTTCTCCTTTAGGTTGCGGTTTACTAACGGCTGGAAAATCTTTTATGCTCCATCAAGGTAACGCAATCCTGAATCGTGGACACTTTTGTGATGTTTCGGCTTGTCCTCAAGCCGAAACATCAGGATCATATTGTATAGATTATCATATTGTGCTATTATTTGGCAAATGTCGAAAGCAACTCTTTACCCTCGGATATATGTACATCTGCCGTTTGCTATACTGGCTGAAAAGCTTAAGCAGGTAATCCAACTTAAAATAAGTCCGGAGATATATTTTGATGCCGACTTCCTGGATGCTCCCGATACTTCCCGGTTGGCGATGGTAAGCGATGCGCTACAGGATAACTCCCTGGGCTGCACCATCCACGGCCCGTTTATGGATCTCTGCCCCGGGGCGGTGGATAAACAAATTCGCCGGATAAGCCTTAAACGCTACCAGAGCCTTATGCAAATTGCCGGCCAGTTCTCACCCCAGGTGGTGGTATTTCACCCCGGCTATGACGATTTACGCTATGGTGAGAACCGGGAACTGTGGCTTTATAACAGCCTGGCTACCTGGAATACGGTGCTGGAAGACGCTGAAAAATACGGGCTTACGCTGGCGCTGGAAAATATTTTTGAAAAAGACCCGCGGCTTTTGGCTAAATTATTAAAAACCGTCAACTCACCCCGGCTTACCCACTGCTTCGATGTGGGTCACTACAATATATTTGCCGATTATCCGCTTAATGATTGGTTTAACCTCCTGGGTGAGTATATAACCGAGATTCACCTGCATGATAATCATGGCGGCTGGGATGAACACCTGGCCCTGGGCGAGGGGAGCATAGATTTACCGGCTGTATTTGCTCAGTTAAAAGAGCGGAATTTACAGCCGGCCCTGGTCATAGAAAACCACCAGGAAGAGCAGGTTTTTTTGAGCCTTAAACGAATAGAGAATTATTTAGAAACCGTTACCTTAGAGCATGGATAGATAAAATGGAAAAATGGCGTAATAAAAAGATAATACATAAAGGCCCCATACTTACCCTCTTAGCCGGAGAAGTGGAGTTAGACAACGGGGATCTGGCTTACAGGGAGGTGATTACCCATATCGGCGGCGTGGTTATTGTGCCGGTATTGGGTGATGAGGTGATTCTGGTGCGCCAGTATATAATCGCTATAGAGAAAGAAATATTGGAACTGCCGGCAGGTCGCTTAGAACCAAACGAATCCCCGCTGCAATGCGGCCTCAGGGAAATGGAGGAAGAAACCGGCTATATATCCGATAATATGATTTTGGCTTGCGAATATTATGCCTCAGTGGGCTTCGCTAATGAAAAAGCGTATGTTTACCTGGCCTTTGAGTTACAAAAAACAGCCCAAAGGCTTGAGCATGATGAAAAAATAGAGATGGAAAGATACACGATTGCAGAAATAAAAGAGATGCTCGACAATAACGATATTATAGACGCCAAATCAATAATTGGATTGCGTGAATTACTTGCCTATTATGAAAAAAACAGACTTAAGCTTTAACTTCGAACTTTAAATCGCTTAACATAACATGCAATAAACAGGAGTAATACATGCCACCTGTCAGACTTAGATTTGCCCCCAGCCCCACTGGATATTTACATATCGGCGGAGCGCGCACCGCTCTATTTAACTGGCTTTATGCCCGCCACTGCCAGGGCAGTTTCATCCTTCGTATTGAAGATACCGATATCGCCCGCTCCAGCGATGAATCGATTCAGGCCATATTGGATTCACTTAGCTGGCTGGGGCTGAATTGGGATGAGGCGCCTTATTATCAGTCTCAACGGCGTAAGCTGCATGATGAGCACATAGAAAAACTGATAAGTGGGGGCCAGGCTTATGCCTGCTATTGTAGCCCGGAAGAATTGGGGCAAATGCGTGCCCAAGCCATGAAAGAAGGGCGCAAGCCCAAATATGACGGGCGTTGCCGGGAACTTAGCGCTCCAAAAGCCGGAGCGGCGGCCATCCGCTTTAAAACACCCCCAACCGGGCAAACCATAGTAAATGATTTGATTAAGGGGTCGGTGGTATTTGAGAATGCCGAGCTTGATGATCTGATAATCCGCCGCAGTGACGGCACCCCTACCTATAACCTGGCGGTGGTGGTGGATGACGCTACCTTGGAAATTACCCATATAATCCGGGGGGACGATCATCTAAATAACACCCCGCGCCAGATTTTGCTCTATCAGGCGCTGGGCTATACCCCGCCCCAGTTCGGGCATGTACCGCTAATCCTGGGGCCGGATAAGGCGCGACTCAGTAAGCGCCACGGAGCAACATCGGTAACCGCTTACCGGGATGCGGGTTATCTGCCGCAGGCCATGCTTAATTACCTGGTGCGCCTGGGCTGGTCGTGTGGGGATGAGGAAATTTTTTCTATCGAGGATTTAATCGAAAAATTTAGCTTGGATAAGGTAAATAAAGCCGCCGCCATCTTTGATGAACAAAAGCTTAAGTGGCTGAATGCGCATTATATAAACACCGAACCGGCAGCCAAGCTGGCGCCGCTGCTGCTGCCGTTCCTGGAAAATATGGGTTATACCGTTTCAGATATGGAATGGCTGGCCGAAGCGGTTAAAACCCTGCAACCCCGCAGCCGTACACTGGAAGAGATGGCAAAGGGGGCTGAATTTTATTTAAAGGATAAACTTGAATACGAGCCTAAAGCGGCGGCCAAGTTTCTAACCGCAGATAAAAAAGAGGTGTTTGAGTTATTAAAGGAAAAACTAGCCGCCCTACCCTCCTTCGATGAGCAATCTATCCAGGCCGCCTTTGAAGACGTGATGGCGGAACTTGAGCTTAAGCTCAAGCATATCGCCCAACCCCTGCGGGTGTCCTTAACCGGCGGCACCGTAAGCCCCGGGATATTTGAGTTAATGGCGGTGCTGGGTAAAGACAAAGTGATTGAGCGGATTAGTACCGCCTGTCAATATATAGGGGCATAGCCCCTTTATCTGTTTCGGCTTGAGACAAGCCGAAACATCTGGAAATCTCAAATGTTAATATGATAGCGATGAGAATGGAAAAGGCCGAGAAAAAATTTGATATTTCACAGCTTCAAAGACGTAAAAGTTATCCAAATGATCACTGGATGCTAAATCGTGATCCAATCACATTCGAAACCATAGCAGAAGATCGAGATAAAATAAAAGGAATTGAATCCTTGCCAAATTTCAAAC
>JAJRUS010000066.1 GCA_024277675.1 bacterium
AAACAAATTCTCCTGAGGTGGTGACTCCTGACCCAGCATAGGCCTTATCTCCTTTATTTATGCTGACATAGCTTGATTTCTCACCCCCATATTGTATCATATCTATCGGCTAAATAAAACGATTTGGGCAACAGCCCGTCATGATTCCAGTTCTATAAGGATTTGATATCTTGGTATCTTTAAAGACCTTAATCCCAGTATTTGGTCGATAAGTTTGCATTGTTTTTGTTCCCATAATCCACAAAACAGTCCTTTTTTTCATACCAATGGTTAGTTTCAATAAATTTGAAGCGTTTTTAGCTCTAACATCATCTGATGTTTCTAAACCTAAAATCATAGTGGTACAACCGGCTAAAAAAAGTATTAACAATAACCCTATTGGAATTTTCTTCATCTTAAATAGACTGGTTTTTGGTTTATATGTAATATATACATTTATTATAACACAACCAAGTTAGCTTATATGTAACTATTTGAATGGCTAATATGGCAAGGAGATTCTTCGTTGTACTCAGAATGACAGGCGGTGGTTTTGAGTTAAGGGTACACTGGTGGGATAGCTAGGTATAGGCTATGGGATGTGGTTCCCTTTAAAAAAAGGGGGCTATGCCCCCCCCAGTTTGCGGGAGAGATAATCGTAGGCTTGGTTTATCTGGCTCAGGCGTTCGTTGGCGATTTTGGTATATTCTTCGCCCAGGTGGGTCACCTTATCGGGGTGATTCTTTTTGACTAAGGCCCGATAGGCCTGCTTTAGCTCATCGGCGGAAACCCCTGAACTCACTCCCAGTATTTGATAATAGCGATCATCATCGGGAATGAATTCGGCTTTTATGCTGCGATGATCGGCGGCTGAGATACGCAGCCGGGCCACAATCCGGTCGATTAGCGCCTGTTCGCTGTCCTTTACCACCTGGTCGGCATAGGCCACCATGTATAATAGTTTAAGCAGCAGCAAGCGGGTTTGTGAATTGGATATACTGTAGAATTGCTGACATAGCTGATCTATATCCAGGTTAGTCTGTATGGACTGTTTTATTAAATTCTTGATTAACTCCAACTCCTGCCCCCGGTACCCCAGGTTGGTTTGGAAAAATCTCCTGATTACCGCCACCTCCTCCTGGCCCACCTGCCCATCGGCTTTGGCCACTGCGGTAAGTAAGGCTATTAAGTTAGCGGTGAAAATAAACTCGGCATATATCGGCTGGGTGTAAATGCGCCGGGTATATCTGGGCGCTGCAGCTTCCTGTTTTAAATCTTTTGTGTAATGACCGATCATGCCACCAATCAAAGCCCCCAGTGGGCCGCCTAAAAAAAACCCGATGCCGGCGCCGATCAATTTACCCTTAAAGCTAGGCACTATGTCGCTCCTGTTCTTATTGTATAGTAAATTATAGAAATGGGACTCGGGTCAGGATGGAGCCTGCCGTAGCCCGGCGCAGATAAGGGTCAGTGGCCCCTCTGCGTCTATCTTGAGCCCTATCATAAAACCTGTAGCCGCAGTATATAACAAATAGCGGCGCACTTTCAACCCGAATAATTAGCTTAGTATATAAAAAATTCTTTGTGCTTCTGGGGGGCTTTGTGGTAAATTAGCAACATGCAAATACTGTGTATTGATGTCGGGCGCGGCACGCAGGATATTCTGCTCTATGACAGTAGCCTGCGTATGGAGAACTGTATCAGCCTGGTGCTGCCCTCGCCGGTGGTACTTACCCGGCAAAAGCTTAAACAAGCTATCGACTCCGGGCGCCGGCCCCTGTTTTGGGGTACCAATATGGGCGGTTTTTCGCTGGCCGCTTATGCCGCTATACTAAAAGAACAGGGCAAAAAAATTGTGCTGACTCATGAGGCGGCTAAAACCTTTAATGATTATCCTGAAGAGTTGCTGCCGCTGGGGGTAAGTTTGATTACTGATGATGAGTTGCCGGAATTAATGTCGCAGGCTGAGTTTTTCCCCATCAAAACCGGGGATATAGATTTAGCGGCGATGCTGGCCGGTTTTAGCAAATTGGGCATATCGGCTAACCTCGATGGAATCGCAGTGGCGGTTCAGGATCATGGGCAGGCGCCACCCGATATGAGTGATCGGCGGTTCAGGTTCCAGCATTATCAACAATTACTGGCAGCCGATACTCCACTTTTTGACTGGGCCTATAAGCGCTCCGAAATTCCGGCTTATCTCACCCGACTGCAAGCGGTTGCGGGCAGCCTGCCGCCGGATTTGCCAATGCTACTGATGGATACCGGCATCGCGGCGGTATTGGGCGCTTTAGAGGATCAAAAAGTATCCGCTACCGAAAATAAATTGCTGGTTAATATAGGGAACGGTCATACGCTGGCGGTTTATTTGCAAGCCGGTAAAATTGCCGGCCTATGGGAGCATCATACCGGACGGCTGAATGCCAACCAAATAAACCAGTTGCTCAAAGCCCTGATCAACGGCAGCCTGGACAATGACAAAATTTTTGCCGGCGGCGGACACGGGGCCTTTATTAATCCCAGGACACATAAACCCAAAAAGCCTGAATTATCCTGCCTCACCGGGCCTAACCGGGCTATTATGGCCGGCTATGATTACTATTTGGCCAGCCCCCACGGCAATATGATGCTTACCGGCGCTTACGGCCTGCTTAGGGCCTATCTCGCTAAATATGAATCCGGGGTATAATCGGGGGCTATTATTAAACCATATGTATTTAATTCCCGATTATTCGCTCATATAAAAGCAACTATCCCCCGATTACTTAGCCCATAAAATAAAGCTATTTTCAAAATATGGGATTTACACCCGAATCAATAGCTTAAATTTAGCTGCCCGCCACCACATGTAGCCTGAGACAATTGATGCTCACCCCACATGTTTTTTATTGATATACATACCCGACACCCCCTGGTTATATAAGTCAATTACCCCTATCGTCTATTCATCGTCCAGCCTTCTCCAGAGATGATTTTCATATAACTATAATTGCCATTAAGCCGCAGGCGGCATATATAATGCACTTCTAGCGACACTGTCGGTGTTATATATATACTGCCGGCACAAGACAGAAACACCTAAGCCCAACGGCAATCCACGAGGTGATGTAAGATGAGCAAACAAATTCTATATATTGAGGATGATCCTGCTAATATGGCCTTAGTTAAACGGTTGCTTGAAGCAAAAGGCTACCAGGTACTGATAGCCAGTGATGGAATAAGCGGCATCGAACAGGCTCAGACAAAGGTTCCCCACCTAATATTAATGGACTTGCGGTTACCCGATTTTGACGGTTATGATGCCACCCTGAAACTTAAGTCTCTCGAAGGTTTAAAAAACATTCCCATCATAGCGCTAACCGCCAAAACAGACAATGAAGATCGGGAAAGAGCCTTAGCGCTCGGTTGTAACGGCTATATTCCCAAACCTATTGATGCAGATACTTTTCCAGCGCTAATTGCTGAATACCTGGCTGGCCGGCGGGACAAAATAAAGGCAGCTAAAAAGAATAAATACATCGAGGAACACTGCCGAAGCCTGCTGGATAAGTTAGAAGAAAAAGTAACGGTTTCCAAAAAATCGTTTAGAGAATTATCCGCCCTGGCCGAACTTAACAACATTATTAACAAATCCCTGGAGGTACAGAAAGTACTCCATGCATCAATAAATCATGTAAAGAAAGTGCTGGGGGCTGAATACGCCACTATATATAAATTCGATGAATTACTCAATGAGCTTGCCCCATGGAGTTGCCGGCAGAAAAAAGCCGATTGCCATAAAAGCGATGCTGAAAGATGTTGTAAAAGAGAGGCTGATGCCCCAAAGCGGGGGAAGGGGATAGCATACAAGTCGTTTAAGACCGGCAAGTCACTTTTAGTAATTGATAGTCCCGCTATTTCGGCTCCCAATAATCCGGCCGGCTTAACTTCTGCTATTTGTACGCCCTTAATAGTAAGAAACAAATCTATCGGGGTTTTACAGGCCACAATCAGCCATTTGCCAAAAGTTTTCAACAATGCTGACTTACGGTTGCTTAAGCTTATGGGAAGTCAGATTTCTATCGCTTTAGAAAATTGTATCTTGTATGAAGAGAAGAGTCACATAAATGAATGTTTAGAAGGCCAGATAATCGAGAGAACCAAAGAAATTTCTATTATGCTTGACGCCAGCCGGGAAGGCGCTGCATCATTAAACTTAAAGCAAGTATTACATATATTTTCCCAAAAGCTGACCAAATTACTCCCCAGCACCTGTTGCCGGATCGCTATTTTAGACGAGACGGGAGAAAATCTGGTAATTAAATCAGTCTATCCGGTTCGCAGCCTGGATTGGACTCCCCGCCTGGGCCAGGTTATGCCTTTAAATGAATTTAAGTCATTTGATGAGATTATAAAATCCAAAGAATGCATGGTGTTTCAATACCAAAAACATCAAATCGATCTTTCTCCCCAAGAGGAAAAGATCATATTCGAAGACAGATTTGTCTCCACTCTTATCCTGCCATTAACCGTGAATGGTACAAAAATTGGAATTGCCCTGTTGCATGAGATGAGGAATTGGGAGCGCTGGCCATTCGATCAACAAAAAACAAGTCTGTGTTTAGCCTTGAGCAATCAAATGTCGGTTCATATCAAAAATGCCCAGTTATACGAATATATTCGCGGTTTTTTCCTGGATACCATCAAAGCGCTTGGGATGACCGTGGATCAAAGAGATCCTTATACCAGCAATCACTCTAATAAAGTGAGTAAATATGCGGTACTTATTGCCCGGCAAATGAAATTGTCCCCGGAAGAGACTGAACGAATCAGGAATGCCGGTCTATTGCACGATATCGGCAAGATTGGTATCAGCGATAATATTTTACTTAAACCCGGAAAATTCACCCCCCAGGAATTTGAAATTATAAAGACTCACCCCCTCAAAGCAGTCAACATTTTAGGCTCCATAAGACCGCTAAAAGATTTAATCCCTATAATAGCCCATCACCATGAACATTATGACGGCAGCGGATACAATAGCCACCTTAAAGGGGAACAAATACCTATAGGAGCCAGGATATTAGCTGTGGTCGATGCCTATGATGCGATGACTTACAACCGGGTTTATAAAAAAGCTATTTCCAAGCAGAAGGCATTGTTGGAATTGAAACAGATGGCGGGCACGCAATTTGATCCTAAAGTAATTAAAACCTTCCTGCGCGCAATTGCAAAGAATAAATAAGCAGCAAAATAACGCTAAAGCGAATCATAAGCCGGGTTCTGTTCCCAGACGTTTAATTCCGGGCGATGATCATTTATCTGGGCCGCCGGTTACCCGACAGCTCTAGCGACCTACCCAGGGGCTTATAGGACGGGCCGCCCTGCAAATGCCCCTCTATTTGGTCTTGCTCCGAGCGGGGTTTACCAAGCCAGGCGAGTCACCTCCCCTGCTGGTGCGCTCTTACCGCACCTTTTCACCCTTACCGGCAACCTTAATCAGGCTGCTTAGGCGGTATGTTTTCTGTGGCACTTTCCTTAGGGTCACCCCCACTGGGCGTTACCCAGCGCTCTTGCCCTGTGGAGCCCGGACTTTCCTCCCATACCAGGGGACAGTCCCAAGGGACAGGTTCCCCAAAATATGAGCGATCATCTGATTCACTTTAGCGCTTTTATCCGGACAGATGTTCCTGTACCGCTTTATTTGCCAGCGCATCGGCTTCTTTGTTGTCCTGACGCGGGATATGCGACAGCAGTACCTGATCGAATTTTGCTACCCGGCGTCTAACTTCTATACTTAAACCCTGCAAAGCTCTATTCTTTATCTTATACTCTCCGTTATACTGTCTGACCATAAGCTCGGAATCGGAGAAAACCTGAAGCTGGCGGCCGCCTAATATGTCCGCCTCCTCAAGGGCCAGCAACAACGCATTATACTCAGCCACGTTGTTAGTGGCTTCTCCCAAATAACGGCTCACCTCGCTCAACAAGCAACCTTGTTCATCGTAAATCAGTGCAGCCGCACCCGCCCGGCCTGGATTGCCCTTTGAACAACCATCAACATATATTTTTAATTTCATATTTGCTCTAAGCACAGGAAATCATACATAACTAGTTCAGGCTACGCCTGGTCTGTGTTTGGACTATTATCAGTGTATAGCATCCGGTGGCAACTGGGACAGTTATAAATTTTATCTCTTTTTTTAATTTCTTCATAGGTTTGAGGAGGAATACGGATGAAACACCCCTGGCATACTCCATCCCTGGCTAAAACCAGTGCAAGCCCTCGCTTGGATTTTAATAGTTTTTCATAACCGGTCATGAGATTGCTTTTTATGCCCTGGGTTAGCTTTTCGCGCTGTGTTTGCAATGTTTGCTTTTCTTGTTGATGCTCTTCCAGGCAAGTTTGAAGTTCTTTTCCCTGTTGCTCAACCTGGTTCTGTTTAGCTTTAAGCTTTTGTTGTTGCTCTTTTATCTGCTGCTGCAATTCATCGTTAGTCTCCATCAGCTTTAGTATTTCCTCTTCTATCTTCTCAGCAGCGGCTTTGGCCTGATCTATCTCATGCAACAGGCTTTGGTACTCACGATTAGTTTTTACATTCAGCACCTGTCCCTTGTATTTTTTGACCTCGGCTTCTTTTGCTTCTAAATCCAGCTCAGATTTCCTGCGTTTTTTCTGTATCTCGTCACAGGCCGCCTTAAGCTGTTCAAGCCCCTGTTGATATTTGAGCCACTCTTGTTGCAATTTTTCCTTGTCTTTTAATATATTCGCAATATCGTTGCTGTGATTTTCAATCTGTAAGTCTACCCCTTGTAAATTGATTAATAAATCCAAATATTGTTCCACTTAAAGTATCCTATTGTTCGGGTTACATAAAGCAAAATACATCCTGGTCAAGCTGGCTGGCAACTACCTCGACTTGATGGTTTGCCGCTTTTAACGACCGGCTTAAATTAGCCGCCAAATCAGCTATTACAGGCTTTTCAGAAGGGCCATGCCCAATATCCACCACCGCCAGGCCTAAAGACAGCGCCTCGAGCGCTTGATGGTATTTAATATCCCCGGTGACCAGCACTTGCGCTCCAGCGGCTTTGGCCAATGACATAAGCTGACCGCCACTGCCGCCACATACCGCCACTTTGTTAACCGGAGTTTCAGGATTACCAACCAACTTTAATCCCTTTAGGTTTAATTTTTGTTTGAGCCGGTTACATAATTCAGCCAGCGTCAACCCGCTCGAAAGTAATCCCACTCTTCCCAGTCCCCTGACTTTACCCCAGTTTTTAACCGGATAAATATCACAAGCCGGCTCCTCATATGGATGAACCCTATATATAGCCCGCATAACCTGGGACAGCTTGTCCTTACTTACTAAACTCTCTATGCGCACCTCAGCGACCCGGTTCAGCTTATCTTGCTTCCCAATAAATGGTTGAGCGTCTTTTGCCGGTTTAAAGGTGCCGGTGCCATTAAGCCAGAATGAGCAATGACTATATGAACCAATCTGGCCCGCTCCCGCTTTTGCCATAGCCTCATATACCGCAGGGGCTTGTTCATTGGGCACAAAAACCACCAGCTTATTTAATTCCTCCGGTTGGGGCTGCAAAACGGTTAGGCTTTCAAGCCCGATACGCCTGGCTAATACATCATTTACCCCACCGGGAGCCACATCCAGATTGGTATGGACTACATATACATTTAGCTCAGCCTTAACCAAATCACTGATAAGCCTGCCGGCAGGGGAAGAAAAATTTAAACTGGATATTGGGGTAAAAAACAGGGGATGGTGACTTATTAATAATTGCGCCCCACGTTGGCGGGCTTCCTCAACCACGGCAGGCAATACATCCAGACAAACCAGAATCTTATCAATCGCAACCCCGGTATCGCCTAATTGCAACCCTACCCTATCCCAACTCTCAGCCCAAGCTGCAGGAGCCAACTTATTCAACAGCGGCAAGATTTGATTTAGGGGCACTCCCATGAAAGTACCTTAGCTTGTTATTACCAGCAAAAGAGGTCACTGAGCCCACGGGGGGCACTGCCCCCCATATATTTATTAATAGAAGGGGCTCCTGCCCCCCCAAAAAAAAGCACCCCTTTTAGGTGCACTTAAAGGGGTCAATGACCCCAAAATTGGTGGGCCCACCTGGACTCGAACCAGGGACCGACCGGTTATGAGCCGGTGGCTCTACCAGCTGAGCTATGGGCCCGCTAAACTTTACAGGGGTCAAGACCCCCAAGGGGGGGGGCGCTGACCCCCAAAGATCAGAATTTCCCAAGTAGACAAAAGCTCCAAGCACTTAAAAAGCCCCCTTGGGTATTTATAAAGCCGATATGCGACTTTCTATATCCTAAACAAATATCGGCAGAATGTCCAGCAATTAATAACAAAAACTTTTCAGCCTTTTGCTGCGGCTGGGATGCCGCAACTTACGCAAGGCCTTGGCTTCAATCTGCCGGATACGCTCCCGGGTAACATCGAAATTCTGGCCGACCTCTTCCAGGGTGTGTTCGCACGGCTCTCCAAGCCCCAACCTCATCCGCAACACTTTTTCCTCGCGATAATTCAGGGTATTCAGCACCTTATCCGTCTGTTCCTTGAGATTCAAGCCGATTACCGCTTCCATGGGGGAAACCACCCGCTTATCTTCGATAAAGTCCCCCAGGTGGCTATCCTCTTCTTCGCCAATAGGTGTTTCCAGCGAAATAGGCTCCTGAGCAATTTTCATTACCTTGCGCACTTTTTCTACCTGCAGATCCATTTTCTCAGCAATTTCCTCAGGCGTAGGCTCCCGCCCCATTTCCTGCACCAGGGAACGGGAAGTTCTGATCAACTTATTTATGGTTTCAATCATATGCACCGGTATACGAATAGTGCGAGCCTGATCGGCAATGGCCCGGGTAATAGCCTGGCGAATCCACCAGGTGGCATAGGTACTGAACTTATAACCCCGGCGATATTCAAACTTATCTACCGCCTTCATTAAACCTATGTTGCCCTCCTGGATTAAATCCAGAAACTGCAATCCTCGATTGGTATATTTTTTGGCAATACTGACTACCAGTCGCAAATTAGCCTCTACCAGTTCCTGCTTAGCCGTCTCGGCTTCCCGCTCGCCTACTTCCAGATTATGCAGGATGGTTTTCAACTCCGCAGTAGAAGCCCCGGCTTCCAATTCACTGCGCCTGATACTGCGTTGTGCGTTCTTAATGGCACGGTCGATCTCCTGCAATTCTTCATATGAACAGCCCTCAACTTTTAATTCATCGCCGGCTTTATCCCTGGCACAGGTTTTAAGTAATTCATGTAACTCTGCCGCCCTCAGATTGAGCTTTTCCTCATAGCGGTTAATTTCCTCCTGCCGCTTTTCAATCTTCGCCATTAACCCGCGTATTCTATTTACAAAACGATCGATCTGCGCCGGCCCGAAATTAATTCCCTTAATAATTTTTACCATTTGAGATCGATTCTTTTTTAAAACCCCCGTTAACTTTTTCTGTTCCTCTCTGGTTAAATTTTTATGAAATAACCGATTGTCAATCTGAGCAATCTCCTCATCCAGCCTGGCCAAGTCGTTGGTTGATCTGACAAATCGCTCCTTAATCTCGTCCCCATTATCTCTAAGTGACAGATCTTCATCATCGATGATTATAATATTACCGATTTGGATCTTACCCTGCAACAACTTCTCTTTTAAAGAAACAATCTCCTTAGCGGTCACCGGGGCATGGGTAATTACCTTCTCTACGACTTTTCTGCCGCGTTCTATCTTCTTGGCAATTACCACCTCTCCCTCTCTGGTAAGCAAGGGTACCGTACCCATCTCTCTAAGATACATGCGAACCGGATCATCGGTGCGGCCTACAGCGTCAGCATCTAAAATTATTTCCTGATCTTTAACAACAGGCGCCTTTTGTGCCTGGGTTTGATCTCCGGCCACATTATCCACTATATCAATATCCATAGCCACAAATATGCTGAAAATATCATCCAACTGATCAGAGGAAACCATTTCTGCCGGCAAAATATCATTTACCTCATCATAGGTAAGGAATCCCTTCTCCTTACCGATACAGATCAACTGCTTAACTTCAGCAATCTTGGTGTCTTCCATAAAGATTTCTCCCATAAAGTTGCTTTTTAATCCATCCATCCCACGTTATTTACAAATAAGGTGAGCTTTTTTCAAGTTGACTAAAGAGTGGCGGGGAAATTCCCCCCTTTCATCGTTTTAATTAACTTTTCATACTCTTTAAGGGCCTTTCTATCCGCAGTGGATTTTATCCGAAGCTGTAGATCGTTAAGTTTAGCTTTAAGCCTTTTCTTCCGGATTGCCTGAACGCAATCAGCGGCCACTTGATCCGGGTTCTCAAAGTGCTCACTCTCCATGGCAACCAAGCTGACAAAGGCTTTTGCCGCCTCAGCTTGTAATTTGCTCATAAGAGCGGTTATGTCTACCTCTTCAACATCAGGCTGCGTTGCTTGTACGGCCTTAAATATTGCGGCATAAACCGCAGAATTAAAATCATTTGCCTCAAGCTCCGACAGCGCTCTTTGTCGAGTGGATGGGTAGCAAATCATTAACTGGATCAGCATCTTTTCAGCCAGTTGGCTGGCCGATCCCAAACTGCCGTCAGAAACAGATAATGGTTTGTCCAGTTTCCGGCGGCCGCTTTCCACTACTTTTCTTAATTCCTGTAATAATATTCCTCCTTCTATATTCAGTCTCTCTGCCAGTTGTTTCAAGTAACTGGTACGTTCTACCCGATTATTAATACTGGCCAATACTGGCAAAATCTTATTTAAACACGCTATTTTACCCTCAATATTATTTAAGTTACTCTGGGCAATAGATTGATCTATTACAAAATCCAATAGATTGATCGCTTTCTCAATACATTCTTCAAAAGCAGCCACCCCAAAAGTTCTCAAATAACTATCCGGGTCGCCTTCGGCTTCCAGCGTAGCCACTCTAACCCGTAATCCACTCTCTAAAAACAGAGTCCAACTTCTTGCCGCAGCCGAAATACCGGCGCTATCGGAATCAAAAAAGATAACTACTTCTTTAGCCAATTGCCTGAGTTGTCTCACCTGGGCCTGGGTGATAGCCGTACCCAGGGTAGCGACTACATTGGTAAAACCATACTGATGAGCCGTAATCAGATCAAGATAACCCTCCACTATGATGGCTGACCCATTTTTTCCAATATCCTCCAGCGCCCAGTTAAGCCCATAAAAACCTTCTCCCTTATGGTAAAGGGGAGTATCGGGTGAATTAAGATACTTGGGCTGCTGCTCATCATCCAGCGCCCGCCCGCCAAATCCGATCACCTTGCCTTGAGTATTATATATAGGAAACATCAACCGCTGGCGAAAGCGGTCATAAAACCCTTCCCCTTTTGAGCGGGAAATAATCAAACCGACCTGCAATAGTTTCTGAGTGACAACTCCCTGGTTTGCCATGTGTTTTAGTAGATGGTTCCAGCCGGCAGGTGCATAGCCCAACCCAAACTTCTCTATACATTGATTAGATACCCCTCTATGGGCTAAATATTCCCTGGCGGCGGCTCCTGGCTGGTCATTCAACAACTGCTGATAATAATTTGCCGCCAATTTATTTATAGCAAAAAACTGCTCCCGTTCTTTTAAGCGGTGTAATTCCTGTGAACTTTGCTGCTTATGGGATAATCCAACCCCGCAGCGATCAGCTAAAACCTTTATGGCTTCATAAAAAGACAAATCTTGATGCCTGGCCACAAAGCTGAATACATCGCCCCCCACCCCACAGCCGAAGCAGTGAAAAATCTGTTTGGCGGGATTAACTGCAAAGGATGGAGTTTTCTCATTGTGAAAGGGACATATGGCATAATATGAACCACCCCGCTGCTTTAAGGGCAAATAAGAGCCGATTACCTCAACGATATCGCAACGACTGCGAATCTCCTCTATTATCTGGCTGGGGACTCTGTTCATGTTTTAAGTTTTTGCTTTTGTACTATTTCAGGCATATTGAACTTTTAACAAAAGGGCTTTGTTGGTGGTCATCTTTTTTAACGAAATAGGTTAAGGAAAGCATCTTAATTCTCCGGCGCCCGCTCTACCCGCTGAAAACCGGAGCAGCAAGTAACCTCCATCTTTTCCTGTTGCATCAATTCATCCAACAGTAAGTTCATACCCAAGCTGTCACTGGCAATATGTCCGGCAATGACCACGTTGATATGATTTTTTTCGGCCTGCTTGTAATGTTCCTCGCCAATATGCATACCCAATACAGTGCCCACATCGGTTTTAGCCAACTTTTCAAACGCCTGCTTACTACCGCCGGTGCCACCCGTCATATCGACGAATACCTTACCGCAACGGTTCTTTTCTGAACCTACCAGTATGGTGGGTGCGGCATTATTCCGAGCGGCCTGTTGATATTCCGGAATTTCCAGCACCAATTCCAATACCTGCCCCACCGTCTCCGGCGATAGCTTATCCACCATATCCTGCAAATAGCGGGTCACCCCGTTGTCGGCTGGGGTGTGAATACACATTAAGGGGATATCCAGTATGCGGGCTACATCAACCGCCCGGTTATGATTTACCGGCATTACCCGGCGCTCAACCTCTTTTATCCGCTCTTTTAAAATGCCCTCCGCCACATTAATGGGCACTCCCAGTTTATTTAAAATATCGGCCTGCATATGCATTACATCATAAAAACCAGCCAGCGCTCTTCCCTCTGGATGGTGGGCGATAATTAAGTCGATTTTCCGCTGCCTGTCATTTAAGCGCTCCGCCAGCAGAACCTCGCCAATCTCTATATCTATGCCTACCAGTATCCGCTTTACATCTATATCTTCATTACCATAAAGAAGCCGGGTATCGGCATAAGGATTTTTTAATCTTTCTTGGTCAAAATATTTCCGCTCCCCGTCTTTAAGCCCCTTATATTCCTGGTTTACTGCGTCTAATTCCTTTTGTACCTTAGCTTTCCCCCTTGGGTCTGCAACCATACCCCAATTTATAGCAAATCGATAAATATCCTTTAATTTCAAGCCGGACACCTCCATAGAATTAACCAAGCTACTTCCAGTAAAACTTGTAATAAATATGTCACTGTTTTTTATACTTCAAGATTTTCCAATCCGAAGAGAAAACGTTCTTAATATATCAAGGAAACAGTTAACGGGGCGGGAACTTTTAAAGCATAGGCCTCACTTTTTAGAAAGTTTGCCCCCCCGTTTTCCTTAACCCATACAAATCCAGTTCCTTTGTTGTCCGGCAACTGGCCACATCTCCTTATTGCTATTTACAACCACTATAATTATTGACACTAACCCTTTTTAGCGATAGAACCTTTTTGAATTCTTCTTTTTAGCCGCTATAGCCTTTCGTTTGCGCTTTACACTGGGTTTTTCGTAGTGCTCTCGTTTTTTAATCTCCGTAAGAATTCCAGTTTTCTCACATTGTTTCTTAAACCTCCTGAGCGCATTTTCAAATGGTTCATTCTCCTTAACTCTCACTTCTGGCAAAAAATTCCCCTCCCTCCCTTAAAATAAACCTTCTTTTAAATTGTTCTCGGGGGAACAACCAAGACCTTCAAAACTTTAAGTATAACAACCCAGGCTCAGCTTGTCAAGCACTGAAGTTCCGGATATGACAGTTTTGCTGGTTTAGCTGCTCTTGGTAAGGCTGACCAGCGGTTTTCATTTATTGCCTCTATGCACGACAGAAATAAAATTACGGGGGCAGGTCTCAACGGGTTGCTGCCTGCTGACATTTCTCCCCCATCAACTCCTTTGTTTTAGCTTACATATCAACCCAGGGGACATAGCCCCTTTATGAATAACCAGAGTGCAAGGCAGTAACCAAGGCTTGAGCTTTATACAGTGTCTCATGATATTCGTGTTCCGGAATCGAATCGGCAACTATGCCGCTGCCCACCTGAATATAGGCCATATTGTCTCTTATAATAAACGTTCTTATGACAATATTCAAATCCATCTCGCCATTAAAGCCGATATAGCCCACCGAACCGGTATAAAGTCCGCGCCGGGTAGGCTCCAGCTCATCAATAATCTCCATGGACCTGATCTTGGGGGTACCGGTTATGGTGCCCCCCGGAAAGCAGGCGCTTATTACATCCAGAAAATCGCGCCCGGCGGTCAGCTGCCCTTGTATGTTAGATACAATATGAAATACATGCGAGTAATCCTCAATTACCATAAGCTCATCCACCCGCACTGAACCATATTCGCAAATGCGCCCCAGATCGTTGCGCTCCAGATCAACCAGCATGATATGCTCGGCCCGCTCCTTCTCGTTTATAATCAGCTCGGCCCACAGGGCTTCGTCTTCCTGGTAATTCTTGCCCCGCGGCCGGGTACCGGCAATGGGTCTGGTCTCAACTACCCCCTGCTGCAACTGCACCAGCCGTTCAGGCGAGCAGCCGGCTACTGTAAGCTCATCCAGTTCCAGGTAACAGGCAAAGGGAGATGGATTTATTTTCCGCAGTTTTTTATAGAGGTTAAGATAATCGCCCTCTATGGGGCTGGAAAGCCGCTGGGATAAGTTTACTTGAAATATATCGCCGGCCTGAATATATTCTTTGGCCCTTAACACTATCTGCTCAAATTGAGACTGGCTGAAATTGGATTGAAGCTGCTTTCTGGGGTATAGCCGAATCAATTCAGATTTCTGCGGCTTAGGCGCTAGTGCATATTCAAGTTTTTTTATATTTTCCTCGGCCCGGGCTGTTGCCATAACCGGATCGGTCTCCGGCAGTCCTGATGAGACTAAAAATATTTTTTCGGCGAGGTGGTCAAACGCAATGACGGAATCGATAAACAAAAAACAACAATCAGGTAGCTCTATATCATCTTCGGTAGTGCAGGGTAAATCCTCAAAAAAATGCCCCATATCGTAGCTTAAGTAACCCACTGCACCGCCCATAAAGGGGGGATAGTCCGGCAACCGGGGTTGTTTGAAGCTTTGCATCAATTGCCGTAAATGCGCTAAGGGGTTTCCCGTGAAATTTTCAAGCTTTCCATCCTGGATGACTTCTATGGCTTTACCCTTGCTCTTTAAGGTTAAAAACGGCTGCCCCCCTAAAAACGAATAGCGGCCGATTTTGTGCTTGCCCTTGACGCTCTCCAGCAAAAAGGAATCGACCCCATCCGTACGCAGGTTCTCATATACCCGTACCGGGCTTAAGTTATTAAGCGGTAGTTCTTTGATTATCGGTAGCGGTTGCAATGAAGGATTAACTGGCTTAGTGGTAGGCATTATGAGGGACAAGTCCCTTTGGGGACAGGTCCCCTTTTAGTCAATGTACAGGAAATTAATCGGATTTGCCTCAAATATGAGCCTCCGCTACCGTCCGATAGGACGGCAGGCGGCGGTGTTTAGCACAACGGCGATTCACATAATTAATCCAGGCTATGCCTGGTTTGTCATTGATGTCAGCATTCAAGGCTAACCGTGGTTTTGGATAAAGCAGGCTGTGCCTGCCTTGAGTGACAGGCCCCTTATTGATATGAGGGGGATGGCGTTGGCTGATATGTTTTGTTATAATCGGTATCTTCCAGCTCAAACGACGGTTCTTCCAGCTCCGGCATCAGGGCTTCATTAAGTACCTCATCCATGTGATCAACCAATACAATTTTTAAAGCATTCCTGACTTTTGGCGGAATCTCTTTAAGATCGTTTTCATTCTGGCGGGGAACAATTACCGTTTCAATTTCAGCCCGGTGGGCAGCCAGAATCTTATCTTTCAGCCCTCCGATCGGTAATACACGGCCCCGGAGAGTAATCTCACCAGTCATAGCCACATCCCTTTTTACCGGACGTCTGGTTAGTGCGGAGGCCAGGGCGGTGGCCATAGTAATCCCGGCCGAGGGACCGTCTTTAGGAATCGCCCCTTCAGGCACATGAATATGAATTTCCAGTTTTTGATAAAAGTTCTTAGGCAAGCCAAGTTCTCTGGATTTGGAACGGATATAGCTTAAGGCGGCCTGGGCCGACTCCTTCATTACATCTCCCAAATGTCCGGTCAGGATGAGGTTCCCCTTGCCATCCATTATGCTGGCTTCGGTCGCCAGAATATCTCCACCGACTTCAGTCCAGGCTAAACCGGTAGCCAGGCCTATTTCATTCGTTTCCCCGGCTTGGCGGCTTTTGTATTTGGGCGACCCTAAGAACCTGGCAAGATTTTTGACCGTAACCGTAACCGCAGTTTGCTTACCATCTTTGACTATACGCCGGGCTACCTTGCGGCAGATATTGGCCAATTCCCGCTCCAGATTCCGCACCCCGGCTTCACGGGTATATTTCCGGATAATATGATTGATAACCGTTCCGGAAAACTTAAGGTTTCCGGGCTTTAATCCATTTGCTTTCAATTGCTTAGGCACCAGAAATTTCTTGGCTATTTTGGCCTTTTCTTCTTCAGTATAACCGGGTATCTGAATAACTTCCATTCTGTCCTTCAAGGGCTGTGGAATTCGATGTAATACGTTGGCGGTAGTAATGAAAAACACCTCCGACAGGTCAAAATCCACCTCCAGATAATGGTCACTAAAGGCATTGTTTTGCTCCGGGTCAAGTACCTCCAACAGCGCGGCTGATGGATCACCCCTGAAATCCGTGCTCATCTTATCCGTCTCATCCAATAAAAACACTGGATTTTTGGACTTACCCTTTTTTATATACTGGATGATCCTGCCGGGCAAAGCCCCGATATATGTACGGCGGTGTCCCCGAATCTCGGCCTCATCCCTTACGCCGCCCAATGAAAGCCGCACGAATTTACGCCCCATACAACGGGCAACTGACTTAGAAAGCGAGGTTTTTCCCACTCCCGGCGGCCCCACAAAACATAGGATAGGCCCTTTAACCTTCTTAACCAATCGCCGTACAGCTAAATGTTCAATAATTCGTTCCTTGACTTTCTCCAATCCATAGTGATCCTCATCCAAAATACGCTCCGCCTCGGAAATGACCAATTTTTCTCTGGTAGATTTACTCCAGGGCAAAGATACCAGCCAGTCGATATAATTCAGCACCACCGTTCCCTCGGCCGACATGGGAGGCATACTTTCCAGCCGTTTTAATTCTTTCAGCGCCCTTTCCTCGGCTTCCTTAGACATTTTGACTTCTTTTATCTTATCGCGCAATTTATGTAATTCATCACGCTCGTCTTCTTTACCTCCCAATTCAGAGCGGATGGCTTTCATCTGTTCATTAAGATAATATTCCTTCTGGGATTTTTCCAGCTGATTTCGCACCCGGCCCCGGATACGTTTTTCAATTTGCAGAATTTCTATCTCTGAATCCAACAGGTTAGCCAGCGAACGTAAACGTTCCACCGGATCGATGGTCTCCAGTATTCGCTGTTTTTCAGCCAGCTTAACCGATAAATGGGAGATGACCAAATCCGCCAGGCGATCCGGGTCATCGATGCTGGTAACCGATAAAACTGTTTCAGCCGGTACTTTGACGTTTAATTTTATATACTCCTCAAACTTGGCACAAACACTACGCATTAAAGCCTCTACTTCACTGGTAACCTCGACTGACTGAGTAACCGCTTTAACTTCTACTTCGAGATAATCCTCCTGCGAGGTAAACCTTATAATTTCCGCCCTATATTGACCCTCCGCCAGCACCTTTACAGTCCCATCCGGCAATTTCAGTACTTGTAATATTTCAGCCACTACTCCGACATCATGTATTTCATCCGGAGCAGGCGTATCCAACTTGGCATTTTTCTGGCTTACCAGCAAAATGCGGCTATCGTCTCCCTCGGCTGCCTCTAATGCCTTAATAGACTTCTCTCTACCTACGAATAAAGGTACAATCATATGCGGGAAAACCACTACATCCCGTAAAGACAGCAGTGGAATGATGCGTCTTTTGGGCTTATCTTCATGAAATAACATTAAATCAATCTCCTAAGAAGCCTTTTCATAAACCAGCATCGGCTTTTCCTGCCGTAATATCACTTCTTTATTTATAACACATTCCTTAAGGCTGGTTTGAGACGGCAAATCATACATGATGTCTATCATTATTTCCTCTAAAACAGCCCGTAATCCCCGGGCGCCGCTACCACGCTTGATAGCTGCCTGAGCCACCGCAATTAAGGCCTCAGCCGTAAACCTCAGCGCTACCCTTTCAAACTCAAAGAACTTCTGATATTGCTTAACCAGGGCATTCTTCGGTTCTCGCAAAATGCATACCAGGGAAGCCTCATCCAGTTCGTTTAAGGTTGCCACCACCGGCAGCCGGCCCACAAATTCGGGAATCAGACCATATTTCAATAGGTCCATAGGCTGTACCTTGGCAATAATATCGCCGATTCTGGCTTCGTGCTTGCTGGTAAGGTGCGCTCCAAAACCGATGGTTTTATTGCCGACCCGCTGCTCTATTACCTTCTCCAGACCATTGAAAGCCCCCCCGCAAACAAAAAGAATGTTGGTGGTATCTACCTGCACAAACTCCTGGTGAGGATGTTTTCTGCCTCCCTGGGGCGGCACACTGGCCACCGTACCCTCAATCAATTTAAGCAACGCCTGCTGCACTCCCTCGCCCGAAACATCCCTGGTAATAGAAGGGCTTTCGCTTTTACGGCTGATCTTGTCTATCTCATCAATATAAACTATACCCCGTTCGGCCCTTTCCACATCGTAATCGGATGCCTGCAACAGCCTCAGGATAATATTCTCGACATCTTCCCCCACATAACCCGCCTCAGTTAAGGTGGTGGCATCTACAATAGTAAAGGGTACATGTAATATGCGGGCCAAAGTCTGGGCCAGCAAAGTCTTCCCGCAGCCGGTAGGCCCGACCAACAATATATTACTCTTCTGCAACTCCACATCGCGGGAAGTCAGGTTAGCCCCTACCCTTTTATAATGGTTATGCACCGCCACCGCCAGAATCTTTTTGGCCTTCTCCTGACCCACTACATACTCATCCAGCGCCAGTTTTATCTCATGCGGTTTGGGGAGGCGTTTTAAGCCGGTATCTTTTTCGTCTTCCCATTCCTCCTCGATAATATCATTGCACAGTTCAATGCACTCATCACAAATATACACCGTTGGACCCGCAATCAATTTGCGTACCTGATCCTGGGTTTTTCCACAGAATGAACATTTCAGCACTATTTGTCCATTTCTCTTCTTTTTCATATGCCATATCCTTTTTTACCGGGCTTCAGAGACATTTCCCTTCGGGGTTAAAAAATTAGGCAGCCTTTTTCTCAAAGCGTTTACCTTTTACCAGTACCTCGTCAATAATACCGTATATTTTGGCTTCCCCGGACGACATATAAAAGTCCCGATCGGTGTCACTGCGAATCTTCTTGATCGACTGGCCGGTATGTTTCACCAGAATACTGTTTAATACCTCCCGCAACTTAAGGATTTCCCGCGCCTGAATATCAATATCAGAGGCTTCACCTTGAAATCCGCCCAGCGGCTGGTGAATTAGAACTCGGGCATTGGGTAGCGCAAAACGTTTACCTTTGGCCCCGGCGGCAAGCAGCAAGGCCCCCATACTGGCCGCCTGGCCGATACAGATAGTCGATACATCAGGCTTGATATACTGCATGGTATCATAGACAGCCAGACCGGCGCTGACCACCCCGCCCGGCGTATTGATATATAGATGGATGTCTTTATCGGGGTCTTCAGCTTCCAGGAACAACAGTTGAGCAATAATCAAATTGGAGATAACATCGTCAATAGGATAGCCGATAAAGACTATACGATCCTTAAGCAGCCGGGAATATATATCGAATGCCCGCTCACCGCGACTGCTCTGTTCTACTACCATAGGAACCAAGGTCATAATTTTCTCCTGCCTTATAAAAGTCTAGGGAACCTTAAAAGATTAGAATAAGCCGCTTTATATACCATGGTGCGAGAGGTGGGAGTTGAACCCACACGAGTCACCCCACAGGATCCTAAATCCTGCGCGTCTGCCAATTCCGCCACTCTCGCAAATATGGTGAGCCGTGAAGGAATCGAACCTTCAACCTACTGATTAAGAGTCAGTTGCTCTGCCAATTGAGCTAACGGCC